>JAFGXT010000341.1 GCA_016936495.1 Victivallales bacterium | reverse complement strand
GCGGCGATTCCATGATTAGAAATAATCTGGGTTCGGATCAGCTTTCCACCGTCGAAAACGATATTGCCAACATCCGCCAAAGTGATGCCTACACCAACGAAATGCACGTCGATCACTCCCGTACCGTACAGCGCATGAACATGCTGCAACAACAGCGTTCGCTCCTGCGCCGGAAATCCGCAAGCGTATAAAACCCAAATGCCTCCGGAAAAGCCATTCCGGAGGCGCTTTCAAAAAAAAATTCGATTTTTTTTATTTTGAGCTTAAGGACTATGCTTCCAATATACTTCCGTTATATGTCTGTTGGGGGTCGGATTTTTAAACTCATTTGACTTTTGGTTTTTTCCTGACAATAATATCCACATGGACGATATGACTGGACTATCCGTAAAACGACCCGGAAATATCCGACAGAGACCCGGAACCGCTTCTTAGGACGTGATTATCCAACGGCTTAGCCCCGTTGTGACCCGGCCGTGTTGGCATACTACGGACTATCTCACCTGATTAAATCCCGTTTTCAGTAAAACACAATCAAATTGAGGTAAATTATGCCCGCAAACATTGAACAATGGTGGATTGACACCTATGAGGAAAATGTTCTTCACGCTCTCCAGCAGAAAGATTCCCGCCTGTCCGGCTGCGTCTCTCCCGGAACCATGAAAGGCAAACGCCGCCGCTTCAACTATCTGGGTGAAGCCGAAATGAGCGAAATGACCGGACGCAATGAAGACACCGTCTGGACTGATGATGAGTTCTTCAACCGCTGGATAACCGCGCGCCGTTTCGCTAAAAGTTCCATTATCGAAGATGAAGACGTTATGCGCGCGTTCACCGAACCGAATTCCGATCTGGTTCAGGCGGCTGTATTCGCCGGACGCAGACAGAAGGACAAGGTGATCATCGAGGCAATGGACGCGGTCGCCTATACCGGCGAGGACGCCGAAACCGCCGTGCCGTTGCCTGATTCTCAAAAGCTGGACGTTCAGATTGGTTCTCCTTACGGAGCTCCCGCCAATACCGGCATGAATCTGGAAAAGATTCTTGAAGCCAAGTTCCTGCTCGATGACGCCGATATTGACGATGATATTCCGCGTTTCTACACGGTTACCGCCACGCAGCTCAAAGAACTGCTCAACACCACGGAAATCAAGAACGCCGATTATAACAATGTCAAAGCTCTCGCGGAAGGCAAAATCGATACTTTCGCCGGGTTCAAGTTTATCCGCGTGTCTTCCAAAATCATTCCCTGGGCTAACAACATCCGTGTGAACTTTGCCTGGGCGCGGGACTGCGTCAAATTCGCCGTCAGCAAGGACATTCATACCAAGTGCGCCGAACTGCCGGCTAAAAACTTCAACCTTGGAGTTCAGACCAGAATGCGCGTCGGCGCGGTTCGGCTGTTCGACAAAGGCGTGGTATACGTGCCTTGTGCTGAAGTGCATTAAAAGTTAAGAGAGCGCAACGCTAAAATATTAAACTGAATAGAGTTGGAGTTAACGCTCTGAATATGGCAATTAAACAAGTTATAAAATAAGCATGACCGCTTTTTCCTTTCCTACGTCAGGCGGGAGCTGTCGGGGCTCCCGCCACTTTAACACTCATTATACAGGAGTAAAATATTATGGCTACTTTTAAATCAAGCGCGATACCTGCCGATCAGCTCGTACCGCAATTGCTCAACAGCGTACACGTCGGCGGCAAGCTGCATATCGTCGAATGCAAATACACCGGTACCGGCACGGAAGTCGCCGGAGACCTCATCGAGCTCTGCCGTGTGCGCAAAGGCTTCAAAGTCATTCCGCATTTGAGTTTCGTCAATGGCAATCAGGCTGACACCAAGCTTGAAATCGTCGGACTGACCAAGGCCACCGGCGTGGCTATCGACGCTCATTCCAGTTTGCCGATTGAGGCTCTTAACCTTTCCGAAGAGCTCACTGCGGAAGACACTGTTCTGACCGGCAAGCTTGTCGGCGGCGGTATGACCGCAGGCGCAAAGCTGATTGTTACGCTGGTATACGCTCAACTCTAACAGCAATCCTCCTCGGGCGCAGCCGTTTTATTCGGGGGTAAGGATAAAACGGCTCGCCTTTTTCAACTAAACCAAGCAGGGAAACGCAATGAACACTAAAATCGACGTATGGAACATGGCACTGGCGCGGGTCGGAGCGCAAAGCGTCGTCAGCGATACCGATGAAAATCTTGAAGCCTCTCTCTGCCGCTTCTTCTGGGCGCAAACGGTCGATGAGATACTGCGTCTGAATCACTGGAATTGCGCGTTGAAGCGCGCCGAACTCGCGCGGCTGTCCGAACCGCCCGCGTTTGAATGGTCTTACGCCTATCGCCTGCCCGTTGACTTCATTTCTCTGGCGCAACTGGAAGTATCCAGTGCCGATTATGTCATTGAGGGCAACCTGCTGCTTTGCAATCTGGAAGTATGCCGGATAAAATACGTCCGGCGGATGAATAATCCTGCCGAATTCTCCCCCTGGATGACCGCTTGCGTGGTGTTGAACCTTGCCGCCAAGCTCGCGCCCAAGCTGACCAATAACGAAAACGCCTCAAGTCCCTTTACCAATGAACTTTATCAGATAGCTCTGCCGCAGGGTCGCGTCGCCGATGCTTACGATTCGAGCAACACCAATAAGCGCGATTCCTGGCTGGACTTCGACAAGCCGCCGCTGTTCGGTGATGAAAACATCCAAGTATTCGGGAGGTTTTGACTATGGTCATGGTCAGAAACAACTTCAACGCCGGGGAAATATCCCCCCTGCTCCGCTACCGTGCCGATCTGGAAAAATACGCTTACGGCTGCTCAAAGCTGGAAAACTTTACCGTGCTGCCATGGGGCGGGGTCGAAAACCGTCCCGGCACGGAGTTCATCGCCGAATGCAAACACCATGACAAGGATACTTGTCTGATTCCTTTTGAATTTAATATCGAGCAGACTTACATCATTGAAGCCGGAGACCATTACTTCCGCTTTTACATGAACGGCGGTCAGATACTTGATGATGAAGATTTGATCTATGAGCTTGAAACACCTTATGCGCACACTGACGTCTTTAAAATCCGTTACGCCCAGAGTGCCGACGTCCTTTATCTGGCTCACCCTGAATATCCGCCGCATACCCTGACCCGGCGCGGACATGCCTTGTGGGAACTGGCGGAACTGTCCGTTAAAGGCGGTCCCTTTATGGATGAGAACAAAGAAGATATTGACCTCACGCCCTCGGCTACCTCAGGAAGCGGCATAAGCGTTAGCGCCTCCACCGATTTTTTTAAGGAAAACATGAGCGGAATGCTTCTGAAAATCACTCACCCGCGCGAAAACAATTATATTTCTCATGACTTTTCCGGTGACGCCACCGATACGCAGACTTTGCCGGTCAAAGGTACGTGGAAAATCGAGACTTCCGGCACATGGGAAGGGACGCTTCACCTTGACCGCTCGTTTAACAATGGCTCAAGCTGGAATTATTATCGCAACTGGCACGCTACCGCTGATAGAAATATCGAGGATGAAGGTTTTGAAGAACGCGAAAACACCATTTACCGCCTGCGCTTCTCCGGCTGGCAACCGCCGCCGTCCGGAAGTATTTACAAATGCAGTGTATCCTTGAGCTGTGAGGATTACTGGATCAACGGCATTGTACGGATCACCGCTGTAAATTCGGCTACTCAGATCACCGCCGATGTGGTCGAGCAGCTCGGCGACGTCTCCGCCACTTCCGACTGGGCGCTGGGCTCATGGAACTCAAACAACGGCTATCCGGCTATGGTCAATTTCTATCAGGATCGTCTTATCTTTGCCCGTACACGTAACCAGCCGCAGACCCTCTGGCTGTCCGCCTCCGGAGATTACGGAGACTTTACCGCCGGAACCGACGCAGATCAAGCCATGCTGTTCACCATTAAAGAATCCAGCGTCAACGCCATTAACTGGATCATGCCCATGCGCCAGCTTGCCGTCGGCACCAAAGTCGCAGAAGGTATGTTCAAGCCCACGGACGAAAATGAACCGCTTACACCGGAAAACCGCAAGTACGATACCGAAAGCTACAACGGTTCCGCCGATTTGCCCGCCGTCAGAGTGTCAAACGTGGTATTGTTCATTCAGCGCCAGGGCGAATACGTCCGCGAACTGGCTTATTCCTTTGAGGAGGACGGATATATAGCCCCGAATATGACCTTGTTGTCCGAACACATATTGCGCGGCGGCGTTAAACAGAGCGCGTTTCAGCAATTGCCTTATCCGGTGGTCTGGTATCTGCGCAATGACGGCGTGATCGCCGGATTCACTTACGAGCGCAAGGAAAATGTTACCGCCTGGCATCGGCATATTACCGATGGCAAGTTTCATGCTGTGGCGGTGATCGCGGATGAGACACATGACGAACTGTGGACGGTGGTCGAACGGCACGGCAAACGCTTTGTCGAACGCTTCGCCCCGCGCGTGTTCACCAGTGCCGTGGATTCACATTTTCTCGATTGCGCGTTAGGTTCGGAGTTCCCCGAAGAGCTTGATGAGGTCTCAGGAATGGATCACCTTGAGGGCTTCACCGTGTCCGCCGTAGTCGATGGTTCAGTGCAGGAAGGCTTGAGCGTAGTCAACGGCACGGTGAAACTGCCCCGACCCGGGAAAAACATTCTGGTCGGACTGCCCTATACTTCCACGCTCGAAACTATGCCCCTTGAAATCATGGCGGAGCAAGACAGTACCCTCGGAGCTACTAAACGCATAAGCCATGTCGCGCTTAAATTCTATAAAACCCTCGGCGGGAAGGTCGCCATCAATGACGGAGCCGCAAAGCCTCTTATCTCCAGAACCTGCTCCAGCCCTATGGATCAGGTGCCTGATGTTAAAATCGGCGAAACCGGCTTGCATGTCAGCGGCTCGCTGGATTCCGAACAAGTCGTCAAAGTAGTCCAGGATCAGCCTTACCCGATGAGTTTGCTGTGCCTGGTGGTCAATATTGCAGTGAAAGGAGAAAAATAATGAACATCAATGTAAGACACTATCAGCCCAAAACCGATTATCCGCTCTTTGAACAATGGTGGAAAGAACACAACTGGCAGCCCGTCGCCGCCGATATGCTGCCCAAACTAGTGCTGCTGGGCGCAAGTCCCTGACCCCCTTTATGCCTTCAGGGCTTTGCCTTGATATGTCCATTTGAATGGCTTGCTCATGG
>JAFGXT010000340.1 GCA_016936495.1 Victivallales bacterium | reverse complement strand
GCCATTTTACAATCTTTTATTGGTCGTTGGGCATTAATGCATAATGCCGAGCTGGGGCTCGGCGTTCCCGGGGAATCGTTATACTGGGATCGCTTTATTCGCAATGAACAGCATCTGATGAGCGTTATTGAATATATCCATAATAATCCGGTTAAGGCAGGGTTTTGTAATGTTGCGGGTCAATGGCGATGGAGCAGTGCTCCCAACGGTTTCGCGAATGATGAGTTATGAGTGAATTTCCTGGGAACGCCGAGCCCCAGCTCGGCTTGGAGAAAGAAAAGAACCATCGCTTCGGAAAATGGTTTTCTCGCGGGTATCTACCGCACCGTAACAAAACAGCCATTTTACAGTCTTTTACTGGTCGTTGGGCATTAATGCATAATGCCGAGCTGGGGCTCGGCGTTCCCGGGGAATGTAAGATCTATTTTATAATGGCGAAAAATAGTTTTAAGCTGATTGAGGTTGATCGGCTCCCGGTCTTTTGTTTATAATCCGGTTTTTCAGTTGACTTCGGAGGATATCGGGGGGCACATCCAAATTTATTTAGGCTTGGCAGAGATGAGTTTGGGGAACTTGTATTTGAAAACCGTGGTATAATGCGTATATTATTATAAACGGCATTAAGGGATAATCCTGAATATTCAGGTTATATCGTTGAGGCTAAGAAATTTATTAATTGAGTATGAATTATTTTGGGAGGGAGGACGATGAAGCGTTTAATAATATTATTACAGGTGAGCTTAGTTTTTAATGGCGCATATGTTTTTGCTGATGAAAAAACAAATGAAGCAGAGAATAAACATCAGGCAGTGATGTCGTCTTTGCCTGAAAACGTCAAGTTGATTATAGGGTATGGAAAGACGCAGAACTACTATATCAGGGGCCGAGCCATTCATCAGTTGCCGAAGAATTTGCCACAGGATCAGATTGACGCATTTTATAAATTTCTTTATGATCGCCTGGAAAAGCAGGAGCTGAAAGACCTTGAGTTCAATGGCTTGAAAAATGAGTTGGTACTGGCGTTAATGGCGCAAGATGCGAAACCGGAGGCTCTTGCCGGGCATTTGGTGAATATGTATAACGACAAGACTTTTGATCCTACATGGCGGGATTATTGTGTACAGTTCTTTGGTAAATGGTACGAAAAAGCACCTCACAATGAAAGTCGCAAGCAGATGCTGGAAAGCTTGTTTGAAGCGACAGGCGAGGTAGAGGGAACCATCGGCGGAACCGCAGTAACAATGTTGCGGCACATGGTGCATCTACCCGAAGTAGATAAAGAAAAAGTATCCGCTTTAAGCTTCAAGGTGTTGAGCGATCCCAGATGCTCGGAATCCAGTAAAATAGCTACTTTGCAAGTATGCGCGGAGTTGAGAAATCGGGATGCGTTGCCTGTGGCGCGAAAGCTGGCGCAAAACAATGAAGGCAGTCGCATTTTGCGAATGTCCGCAATAGCCGCAGTTGGTTTCCTTGGAGATAAAACAGACATAGCCTGGCTGGAGCCATTATCCAAGAGTTCAGATATTCGCTTGCGTTCTCCGGCTCAAGGAGCAATCAAACGCATAGGCGCGAAAAAGTAATTATCTTCATTGTGCGATTCTGCCCATGATTGTGATTTCTATCGGTTTCCAGTTGGCGGGGGAATTGATGGGAAGCTTTAATTTGATGTGAAATCTTTCCGGGGAATCGGGTCGGGCAGTCAGGGATAGCGTGAGTTTGTATTGCAATTCCGACAGTTTCTCCAGAGTTGTTTCCGCCGGATGTCCTTCGAGCTGCGGAGTGTCGAATCCCACCTTATTTTTGGTCAGTTCCAGAATAAATTCCTGTTGCCATTTCGAGCCGGGTTTGAGGGTGCCCGCATAAATCTTATCTTTGGGTTTGACGGTTACCAACGGTACAGAATTGCCATTTAATGATAGCATGAGATACCGGGTTTTGGGGTCATTGGTCTGTATGAATACGTTTTTGCTGTAAGGTCCGGCAACGGATTCGGCTTTGATATACAAGCTTAATTCGGTAGACTTGCCGGGTTCGAGTTCATTGACCGCGAGCTCGGCTTTGGAACAGCCGCAGGTCTGACGTATATTCAGAATCTTCAAGGTGGCGTCGCCGGTATTGGTAAGCGTGAACACATGATGTTTCTCGACATTCGCCGGATATGTCCCAAAATCAATTCTTTTGACGTCGCTTGTAATTTCCGGCGCAGCCCAGGTGCTTATCCCGTACAACAACAGCAACGCAGTTTTTAGTATATATCGCACGTATCCTCCAATATGCAAATCAAATTCCAAGCGAAATGGCGTTTCGGCTTCGCCGACCAGCGACCCGCCGCTGGACCGCGTCCGGCGAGGCGCCGGAGCCAAGTACTGTTAAGGATTTTTCTGTCGGCAAGCCGACCACGAAAAATTCTTAACATGGTTGCCGCAAATATTGCTTCGCAATATTGGAAATTCTATATAAATGCGATTCGCATGGATCATGAATTTCATTTACGCCATTTCACCATCTGTTAACAGCTTTCAATTTACTTTGTCATTGAGCATGATTCAAGTGTACAGATACGCTTATTTCTTCATATCTGTGGTCTGAAAAGAGGAAAATGTGGACGCGCACGCGGAATGGCCGGGATTTGAGCATGATGAATGGCCGGATATTGAGCGTTTTTTTGGCCGGAGTGTAAATATCTGGCCGGTGGCCGGATAAACGGCAATCGGATGTTGTGACTATGGATGGATGTTTGAGCTGGATAAAAAAAGGACTTCAGCGGTTATGTCGGATCAGATCGAATGTCTCCATCGGCGGATCGGTCATGCTTTGCATGCGGATACTGACCGGGTATGTATTTCGTCTGAGAGCTGACATTACAGCCGCTGAAAGCCCTCGAAAGTGAGTATAAATTCCTTTTATTGTTGAGTCTAAATGATCATTTTCGGCGTGCGGTCATACGGTAGCTGCGGCCTTCTATGGTGACGACTTCGCAATGATGTAGCAACCGGTCAAGGATGGCACTGGTAATGGTGCTGTCGTTGAAAATTTCGCTCCAGTTCTTAAACGCCTTGTTACTGGTCAGGATAATGCTACCGCGTTCATAGCGGGAGCTAATGACCTGAAAAAGCATATTGGCGCCGTGTTGATCAATCGGTAAATATCCGATTTCGTCAATGCACAGGATGTCGACTTTCGTATAGGATTTCAGAACCCGCATAAAGTTTCCGGCTGCCTGAGCCGCCTGGAGATGGTTGATGATATTTGCCGCTGTTTCGTACAGCACCGAATAGGAGTTGGCGCAGGCACGAAGTCCAATGGCCGTCATAAGATGGCTCTTGCCTAAGCCGGGCAGACCAAGAAAAGCTATGTTTTGATGTGTTTCGGCAAATTTCAGGGTAAAGAGGTAGCGTACGAGTTCTTCGTTGATTTTGTCGGGATGTCCCCAGTCGAAGGATTCGAGCGTTTTTTTCTGTGGAAAATGAGCTTGGCTGATGCGGCGTTCGGCGGAACGGCGACGTTTTTCCGTGACTTCGGCATTGATGACCGAATGGAAAAAATCTACCAGCGGCATATTTTGCCGAACGGCGTTTTCCAACATCGGATGGATTTCTGTTTTTAAATGGGAAAGTCCCAGATAGGCGAGGTTGTCAATGAGTTTGTCCTGCATAATTTATCTCCTGTCCGTACGACGGACGGCGGTTGTACCGCTTCACGCTTCAGTCGCCAAGGCTCCTTGCGGAAGCGGGAAAATTATAAGATATATTCGAATTAGCTTCGTACCTCTTTACTTGACGTCATAGGTATTGAGATCGGGCTGAGCGAGCGTGATATTGAGCTTGTCAGCTCCCTGGCTGACGTGTAACAACCCCATGGCGTTTTCAACCGGACGGGATTTCAGGCGAATCAGGTATTCGACATAATCGGAACCGTACACCTGATTTTCGACAGCGCAGGTCAGTGCGTTTTTTACGGCGTCCGTACCGTAAATCTCGGTCAGCAGCATGATTTTTCGCATGTGGATGTTGAGATTCTCAAAGCGGGATTCCAAAGCTCGCAGCATAGTGTCCGCAGCGCTTCCGAGTGCGAGAAAATCGCTTTTCAGGTTCTGTGCGGCGGCGGTTTTTCGTTCGTCCAGCATCAGACGGCTGTGCCGGGGATCGGCGACAGTCGCGCCCTTGCCGTAGCTGCGGGAATGGGTGGCGATGAGCTTGTCATCGTGATAAATAAATACGGTATCGATGGTGATTTTCAAGCGCACCGGGCGCCCGGCATAGCGCTCCGGAATGCTGTACTGGTTGCCATCGCAGTGTACCCGGCAGCGGACATCGGCAGTACGGGATTCAACTCTGGCGCAGTCGAAAGAATTCACATTGAGCGGCAGCAACGCCGCTTTTTCCGTCTTTTCAAACATATCGACCGGACGCTGCCGGGTCGTGCCGTGGCACCTGACATTGGCGATATGATCAAGCCAGTTCCGCAGGGAGGTCTGCGCCTCCTCCAGTCCGGAAAAACGACTGCCCCGGATAAAATTTCCCTTGATATATCCGATCGCGTTTTCGATTCTGCCCTTCTCCTGAGGCGCCTTCACATTACAGGCCACCGGCAGCATGCCGTAATGACTGGTGAAGTCCAGAAAGCGTGGATTGTAGCGGATATCTCCATGACGACCATGATGCAGTACCGCTCCCTTGAAGTTGTCCACGATTATTTTTCGTGGCACGCCGCCGAAAAACCGCAACGCGTTCTGCAGACACGAAAAGGTGTACTCCATCTTTTCACTGGGAATGATCTCGGCGTACAGCAGCCGCGAGTGACATAACACCACGGCGCAGACGCACAGCCGGATATTCCGGTTGTCATAGCGGAGGCTGCCGCAGTAGCCAAAGTCGACTTGCATGGCTTCGCCCGGCTCAAAATCAAGCGTGAGAAAAGCTCGGATCGACCGAGGCCGGATCCGCGCCAAATAACGCCGGATCGTGGACGCGCTGCCCTGATAACCGAGCTTGCTCAAGCGCTGAAACACCTGTGTGCCGGTCAGTTTCGGACAATCGTCCAACATGCGCACAATGTTGTCCGTAAATTCATCAAGCAACTGTTCGACGTTGATTCCGCTTCGCTCCGGATATTCTTCCAGACGCCACCAGTTGCGTACGGTACGCTCCGGAATGCCCAGCCGCTCGCCGATCTGAAGCGAATTAAGTCCCTCGGAAATCGCCAGATAACGAATCTGCACATATTGATCATAACTGAGCATGTCCGAACTCCTTTTTTTGCGCCGGCGGAACTTCCAGCACCTGGTACAACGGAGCCACCCAGGCAATCAGCGCGGTGTCGATCAAACACTTTCGTGCCGCTTCCAGACGTCCTTTCGACCAACCCAGCAACGCCCCCACCAACCCGTCGCCGTAGAAGGAAAGTCCCTGACCGTCGGCGGCACAGATCAGTACCAGATACAGCGCCAGCGCGTCCGACGAACACGTACGAATATGCCCGTCCCGCAGCAGACGATGATCCACCCAGCCGAAGCCGTTCGGAATACGACGCAGTTCTTCAGATTTAATTGGAAACTTGTCAACCATTGTTATTTCTCCTGTTATTGTTGCGTTTTCCGGAAAAAGTCCGGTCTCACATGTAATGGACAGAAGAAATCAGTCTTTCTCAATCAACTGTGAGGTGAATTTGTCGCCTCACGGTGGTCATTTGTTAATTCATGGTAATTATCGATTTACATTGAAAGTTACCGCATGTTTCACCTCACACTGGTTAAATTCACCTCACAGCGGTCACGTTGTCTTATGGTTTTTCGTTTCCGCAGCAGACTTGTTTGCGAAGTATGAAACGGTACTAACGCCATCCGTCGTACGGATACTCCGACCAATCTCATAACAGCGATTTCGCAAACTGCCCAGGATGTCTGTGTCAGAAGTCCCGGTCGCGATACTGATCAACCCCATAAAATACGAGTCGATATTTTTCAGTGTTACCGGATCATACCACGCTTCGGATTGCTGTTTCGGCGGTGGACCTTGAGCGTTACGCTCCTTTCGGCGCAAATATTCTTCATGCTTGCGCCGTGATACTTTATGGTGATACGCCTTGTCTTTACGATGTTGCCGGGCACACTTGAGCTGACGCGCCGCATTACGCTCTCGAACGCATTCCGGATGACTGCAATACTTCTGATGCGGATGCCGGAACGCAGAAATAAATTCACGTCCGCATACTTGGCAGACCTTACGTTCCACCGCCTGATCGGAATTCCCTATATTCATATTACTATCCTTGCAAGCAAATAAGGGAATATACTAGAACCGAAGAGAGAAAGGAAGAAAAAGGCGCAAATGAAAACTATTTCTGACTTTGAAGTCGGGAAGAAAAATTCAAGAAAAACTAAGAAAACCCAACAAGCCGGAAAAAATCAGAAGTAAATCAAAGAAAACTACAACGCCTCCGGCCAGTTACCGTGCTCAAATCCCGGCCAAAATATTTGCGCGTTGACAGAAAATTTATATTTTTTTGTTGATCTTTTCGTAGAGGGGATGTGGGCAATTTTAGAAATTATTTTTTTGCAAAGAAGAACTCTCGGAGAATGTCAACATTCGCAACAAAGCAGTGGCGGCATAAGTCATTCATGATATTAGTCTTGTAATCATTTGCCCGTTGAAATTTTCTCTTTTTAAGGTTGCCATATAAAAATCATCATCAGCTTATGAAAAATGGGTGGCGCTGTTGACTTGTCTACGCATAAAGTGTTTGTGATAATGGCTTTAGCTGGATATATTTATCATTGAAATCATTCTCTGTTTGACTTATTGTAGCTGGAGTTTGCCGATTATGGCATGGTTTACAAACAGTTAAAAATGGAGACAGGATATGAGGAAGACCAAACTTTTATGCACAGCGGTTCTCGCGGTATCCGGAGCAAATCAGAGCTTTGCCGCGTATGGCGGAGTGGACGCGTCCAGCGGACTTGGATATGTACAATGGATTATTATGGCGATAGGATTGATTTTTACTCTTATCATGGGGATTTCCACTGGATTTGCTTTCCGTAACGATGCGGCAAATGCCAAGGCGCAGCTGATCGGTACTATTCTGATTCCGGTTTTGTTCGCGATTGTTATTTACATTTTCAATAAATCGCTGGGTGTCAGTCTGACGCCTTCGAGTGGACTGTGAGGTTTATCATGCAGGAAGACACGCCTTTGTGCATTCCAGGAAATCCGGGACAGATTCCGCCATCGCAATTCAGATTGTCGCGGAATATGAAAGTACGCGGGGATGCGATTTATATCATTTTTTCGGGTATTATCGGAACCGTGCTGATGTTTTTCATTCTGATGGACACGTCGGCGGTTCTTGCGATCGGCGTATCGTGGGTTCCGCTGGTGGCGTCAACATGGTTTTACTTCCGTTTTGTCCGTGGGCGGTCAAAATATTATTTTGAATACTGGCTGAACGGACTTTCCGGCGATAGACTTCGTGTTGCATCCAGTCGGGTGATACGCTTGAAAGCGAGGTGCAGATGATTAGTTATCCCAACGGTTATATTATGGAAACAGAGAATTCCGACAATGCGTTTCTGGTGTATGGAGAGTTGAATCACAACGGGCATGTGTCCAAGGGGTACCGCTTGCATGTGCCGAATATATCCAATTCGGGATGGGCTCAGAAGAATGAATTATGTCAGCATCTTCAGGCATATCTTTCGCGTTTTGATTCCGGTAAACGATTGCAATTCCGCTATCGCAAAGATTCTAATTACCGCAAGATTCTGGAGAAATATGAGTCTGATACGGAGTTGTTCACGGATGTGCCGTTCGTGCGCAAGTATCGGGATCAGGTGGCGGCGGAGTTCCGTCGGGAAATGGAAAGCCACGAGCTTCGGCGCGAGTATCTGACGGTATATGTATCGCGTCCGGCAAAGCAATTTATAGCCGGGGCTCTGGATGTAAATTCAGAAAAGGTGATGCTGGCGTTCAAGGAAAAGGTGGGCAACTATTTTGAGTCGGAGTATCTTCTGCTGAAAAGCGCGTTTACTTTTCATGTTGAAAAGCTCAATGCGGTTCAACTTTTTGCCGAGTTTTTTTCAGCGGTGAACAAATCTTTATCGGCGGAGAACATTGATTATAGCAAGATATTTTCTCCGAACCTATATGATCTTTATCTGAACGAATTCAGCAGTCAGGATCATTCGCCTGAGCCGAGGCATGCGGAAAGCGCGGTGTCCCGAGGTTACGGCATGTATGGTGATGGTATGTATCACAATATCCTGGTGATGCGTCAAATGCCTACTTTTGAATTGAACCCGTTTTACGGCAATATACTGCTGGAGAGTAATGTCGGCAACTTTTCGGTAACGGTTAATCTGAAGCCCTTGAGTAAAGTCGGTACCATTGAAAAACTGGAGGCGCGGCAGGCGGCGGCGCAGCGGGATCTGGAGGCGGATCCGAGCGCGATAGCATATCGTTCTGAAGTGGATGCGTTCGGGCGTATGATTTATCGGATGGGAGCCGGGGAAGACTGTCCTTTTGAGGCGGAATATCTGATTCATATTTGGAATGGTGATTTGGAGATGTTGCAACAGGATACGAATCAGCTCCGGCTGGTGGCGACTAACTTGCAGTGCCAGTTGATGATGCATGACTTGACGGTTCAGAGCGAGGCGCAGTTTCTGAAGACATTGCCGGGCAATCTTTATTACAAAAAATGGGATGCGTTATTTACGCTGCACCGGTCTTTTGCCGCGATGATTCCTTTCAACAGTACATTTGTCGGGTGTGAGGATGATTTCCAGGCGATATTTCACGGGGATCACCATAATATCGTTTGTGTCAACGGTTTTTCCGGCGGCACACCGCAGCATGCGGCTTCGTTCGGGCAATCGGGATCGGGCAAATCGGTCAACACACTGGGAGAACTGTTGCAAAGTTACGGCTATTACAGCAAGGTGGTGATTATAGAGGAAGGAGCCTCATATCTGATGGCTACGCGTATATTCGGAGGGCAGTTCGTGGAGATAGATTTGAATAACAATTTGACATTGAACTACTTCGACACCTGCGGTTCACCACTTAACGCCGGGCAGATGGATTTTGTGAGCAATTTTCTGACCAGCATGTGCGGGCAATCAAAAGATGATGAAATCGTACAGGATCGGATGGCGATAATTTCCCACTATGTTACGAAAATCTATGATGTTTCGTGGCAGGAATGGTGGAAGCGGAATACTCACTTGCGTACTGAAATTGCCCGTAAGTCCATGACGCTGGAATGGATGCTCCCGCGACAACCCGCCGGACGCAATACGCTACTTGACTGTTTTGCTGATCTGGAAGAGATTTTGGCAAAAGAGAGGGGCAAGTTGTCCGCCGTGGAAAAACAGTCGCATGATTACTGGAGCAGGATTTCCGTGGAAAAAATCACTGAGTATATAGTGATGAATCCACCATTGTTGCGGGACGTATCCTATGCCCATATGAAAGCGGCGGATATGCCGTATCACTCCCAGATAGTTGAGATGATCCGTTCGACGCCGGATCCGGTTCATCGGCGGGAGGATACCAACCGTATTGCGACCCGGTTGGCGCAGTATATGGCGGAATCCGGACGAGGTGGGCTTTTTGACGGGGTTACAAATGTCGATCTGTCAGCGCGCTGGATACACTTTGAGCTTGGTAAAATGGCGAGTGCGTCGGTCAATTTCAAGTCTATGATCGGGTTGGTAATCGGCAACATGGTACGTAACCAGATCGTCAATATGCCGAGATCCGCATGGAAACTGTATATTTTTGAAGAGGCGCCGCGTTTCCTGCAAATTCCCGGTGCGGCGGAGATAATGAAGCAGTCGTATGCTCAGTTCCGCAAATTCAACTGCCGTGCCTGGACAATTACGCAAGAAGCCGGTCAGCTTTTGGAAAACGGGGCAGATGTGGGGACTATTATCATGAGTCAGAGCAAGCAATATTATTTCCTGAAAAACAAAGACCAGGGGAATATGAGATTTTTTCGTCGTTTTGTTAATTTATCTGATGACACGGTAAATTCGATTATGAGTTTTCCGTCTCCGGAGCATATACCGGGAAGGAAATATTCATCATTTGTATACTGTGTGGACGGGGGCGAATATCCGCAGACCGGAGTTATCCGGCATTACGCTAATGAGTTAACTATCGCGGTTGCGTCAAGTAGTGGCAAAGCGTTTTCCGAGCGGGAACAAGAACTTCGAAAGCTTAGAATCATGTATCCTGATTTTGCTGAAGGCGAGCTGTTGATAGAGCATCTGAATCGTCAAAAGATCAATAATCCGGCATTGTGTCTGTTTCAGAAAATGTTGCACACGCATGACTTTTCTGAAGCGGATGAACTTAAAGAAGAAATTATCCGCCTTAGTTTACAAGTATCAAAACTCAAAAGAGGAGCATTATAATAATGACAAAAAATCAGAGGGTACGAAGAATTATAAAAGGTCTGGCGTCCGGCTTGTGTCTCTGCTACGGCGGGATGGTCTTTGCCGGTAGCGCGACAGTTTCCGGTACGACGGGCACAAATCCTACATATATTGTAGTGCCGGATGAGTACGCGGGAAAGGAAGGGCAGTTTGTGGCGACGGCGTCTTCATCAAACACCACAAGCGTAAGTTACGGAAGTCCATACAAAGAGGGCGATTGGGCTTGCATAACCAGAACAACCAGATCTTACGGGGCGCTGTCATACAGCCTGACTACGCCGTCTGGAACCAGCTATCAGGGGGGCAGTGTAACTTTGAATTCTCTTGAACGGGGAAGCTATACTGTAAATGTTGAGCAATCCAGATTATCGTCCACAGTATATTACAAGTTAAACAAGAGTTACTGGGCGGATACTGAAGTTCAAACTTTTTCCGACCTGAGTTATTACGTTCAGCATAATACTTTGCCGGCGGGAGCCGGGGTTAGCGGGACGCCGATGTCTACTAATGTTAACTCCAGTTCAAGTTCAGTTACCGCGAATATCTCTGTAGCGTCCGCGTATATCGTGGTTTACGGCGTAGATGATACTCCGGCGGAACCTCCTTCATCCGGCAATGAGAACACTTCCGGTTCGACAAACATCACCATCACGACCGGGACGGACGCTGGAGTATATACTCTAATCAGTTCTTTATTTGGCTATATTTATGACATGCAAAGTATATTGTCGTCATCGAATAATCAGATTCGTTCTGAGCTGCTCTCTTATATCATGGAATTACAAAGCGCGTATCAGATTGCGGACACTCAATTGGCGGCTACCATTCAGAACCAGATCAATGCTCTGGTCGAGGCTGTTTCCATGGATGTGGCAGGGCTCAGAGCTGCACTGGAAGCGCAAATCGCCGAGATTGCCGCCAATTCGGAGGAAGCCGATGTCGCTATTATTTCGGACTATTCCGCAAGGTTAGCCGAGCTGGCAAATCAGCTGGAAGCGTTGACGTCCATAGGCGAGCAAAATATGGACGAGCTCATTGATAAGATCAATGTTTTGGCAAACGCTGTTTCTATGGATGTGGCAGGGCTCAGAGCTGCACTGGAAGCACAAATCGCCGAGATTGCCGCCAATTCAGAAGAAGCTGATTCCGCTATTATTTCGGACTATTCCACAAGATTAGCCGAGCTGGCAAATCAGCTTGAAGCGTTAACATCCATAGACGAGCAAAATATGGACGAACTTATTGATAAGATCAATGTTTTGGCAAACGCTGTTTCCATGGACATGGCAGGGCTTAGAGCTGCACTGGAAGCGCAAATCACCGAAATTGCCGCCAATTCAGAGGATGCCGACGCCGCTATTATTTCGGATTATTCCGCAAAATTAGCCGAGCTGGCAAATCAGCTTGAAGCGTTAACGTCCATAGGCGAACAGAATATGGACGAGCTTATTGATAAGATCAATGCCGGGGATGCCGAAAATGCCGCGGCGTTGCAAAATATGGAGCTTGTTCTGAAGCTCTATTGTGATTCGCTGAAAGACGCTTTGGGAAACCGCATCGCCATCCTTGAAGAAACAATATCCGCACTGCAAAGAGCTCTTCAGCAGCGAATGCAGACACTGGAAGACCGTCTGACTTATTCGTTGATGACCGATGAGGAGCTGACGGCGCTGGAGGAATCACAAAAGACCGTTGCCAGCGCATTGGCACAGCATATAGCCGGACTCAATGTAACTATCGGGCAATACAAAACGGACAACAAGGACTTCTCTGAACTGGAGGAGCAGCTCAACTCTCTTGTTGCTGAATATTATACGGTCTGCAATAATTTGGAAAATGTCCGCTATGTGATTGAGCTGCGCTCAAGCTCTGAACTGGCTCTGCACAGGAAATGGATAAAAGAGTTGCAGGAACTTACAATATCGCTTCAGTTGATGGTGGACGCACAAAGTGAAACCATCGCGCTCCAGGTAGACCGCATTGCGGAGCTCAACACCATGATTGCCAACCTTGAACAGGCTTTGCGCAATGAACAGGAAATGTTGAAACGGGAACTCACTGAATATATTGATGGCAATGTTAACGTTATTCACAATGAGATAGTCGATATTGTCGAGCAGGTGAAAACACTGCGGGATAATATTACAACCCTTGCGACCGGTTCATATTCCAGTGGAAACTCCTCGTCTGGAGGTGGTCATATTTATGATTACTCGGGAACCAGCGAAGCCAGTATCAAAGATGACCGGGATCTGCGCACCAGCTCAGAAACAGCTTTGGATTTTTAACTATAATTAAATGACTCATGCAAAATGCAGTTTCGCCTTCGGCGACCAGCGTCCCGCCGCTGGACCGCGTCCGGCGAGGCGCCGTTGCCACATAATGTTAAGGATTTTTCCAGCCAACAAGTTGGCAGAGAAAAATCCTCAACATGGTTGCCGCAGATATTGCTACGCAATATCGAGGAATTTATATAAACGTGAAATAAAAAGTGTATTTCACATTACCCATTAATAACTAACTGCAAGGAGTATTATGATGCGATTATTAGTTGCGATAAGTTTGACTTTGCCACTTGTCATATTGACCGGTTGCGGCACCGTTGGCAATCTCTCAAGTTCGGAGTTGCTGGCTCCGGGACTGGCCATCGGAGGGGCGTCTTTGGGGGCGTTTGTTTCTGAAAACGAGGATAACGGCACCAGACTGGCGGCTACAGCCGGAGGCGGTCTGATCGGCTGGATCTCGGGTCTTTTTGTAACCGAAGGGATCAAGGCTGAGAAAAAAGATGAATTCCGTTCCGGCTATGAACTTGGGCAATCGAACGCCACCAAAAGTTTATATTGGAACATTCAGGAGCTTCATGAAGCGAAAAAGCATTCAGACGGCAAAGTCGTTTACTATCAAATCCCGGCGGATTATCCTGCTGACGGCGCCAGGCGAACGCCCGGATCGGTTATTATGCCAATTGTACAGAAAAGTGAATAATAGTAAAAATACAGGAATCGATACGATGCAGAAAAATAAAGAAAACGCAGTGGAAACGTCGCGCATTCCGGGAATGTCCCGGAGCATACCAGCAACGGAAGAACAACGGGATTTGCTCCGGCTTGCCATCAAAAAACAGTGGCTGCACCCAAATACTTTCATCGGCGGCAATTACGAAAAATGGGAAAAGCTTTCAGTCGATGAAGCGGAACAATTTCTCGCGACACTCCCGCCGGAAAAGAGGGAAAGGCTGGAAATGGAATTAAAGACGCCGAAAAAACACAATCATTACGGACGAGATATTGCCCGTGGAGCAGGAAGAGGCGTAGAAGACGCTTTCCGGCAAATAGGATATTCCATAGACGGAGGTATATCATGATTTACATTAAAAATATCGTGAGAGCTTGCATGGCAAGGAGAAATTACAAGCATAAGTTTGTTTGCGCAAGGCGCTTGTACGTACTGCTGCTTTTGACCGGACTTGTTCTTATTCCGGCAAGGAGTCGTGCGGCGTATGCAGTTTTTGACGCGACAAACAACATTTTGGCGACATTGCAGAAAACTATGGATTCGGCTTTTCAGTCAGTCCAGAAAGCCAACATGACCACCTTGATAAAACAGGCGCGTGAGGATTACGCCGAACAAATTAAAATCTATCAGGAATGCGTAAAGCAGTATGAAGAAAGTGTAAAAATATACAATCAGGCGGTTGAAATGTATGACTGGATCGATGCTAACGTCGGCAACGCCAGAAACCTTAAAACTTTTCTGTCCTGTGGTTTTTCAGATACGAGTAATTTGCGACAACTGGCTACGCTGGTAAGCACAACCATGAAGCAAACTGGTACTGTTACCAACGCGGATTATAACACAACACTACTTCAGCAGGCTGACCGCATCGCCGGAAATGACGTGTTTCAGCGTTCCGCCAAACAAGGTGTGGAAACGCAAAATCATGGGCAGACCTCGGAAAAGATCGCGGACAGAAGCGACAGCTTGTCTCTGGCAATGCTGACTCGGCTTCGCACCAAAGATCAGGTGCTGGAGAGTAAAGTTAATTCGGGCACGGCTGATTTGATGCAAATAGTTCATGCCAATGAGCAGGTGAGTGTTTTTATCGCTGAAGAATTAAGCCGTATGAACAGTAATATTTCAGCGATCAACCGAAGTGTTTCCAGAAACCTGGAAATCAATGGGCGAAGAGATATGAACAAGGCGCAGGAGGCCGCCGCTTCCGTAACGCTGGAACACGAAGCCATATCCCGTGGCGTTAATTACTCCAGGCAGGAAAACTCCTGGAAGCGGATTGATAAAGTTTTTGACAACTGCCGGAGGTTTTGAATGATTGCTGTAAGTTCGGCAAATACGAGCGTAAGGCTTGGTGAAAGAGTGGTGGAGTTGACTTCGTCTAATAGTGTTCAGCAGTTGATTGCGGCGGCGATGTCAAGTATTCACTATTTTGCCCTGACCGTGGCTTTTTGTGTTTTTCTGCTGGCGATTGTACGGAACTATTCTCAATTCGGCGATCACGCGGGCGTTCGTTTCATCGCGTCGCTGCTGGTGGTGCTGGTCATGATTTTTTCATTCCCGAAAATCTGCGATTCCATTCAGCGAGCGACCAGCGACTATTCGCAAGGCACATCAGAGACGATGGAAAACATGTTTTGCTGGCTGATCGAGCAAAAGCCGAATGCGGGAAAAGATGCGTCCGCAAACATGAGCATTGCCCGGAAAATCGCGCATCTGCCTGAATCAATGCTACATTCTATTCAGGCGGCAATGTGCAATATATTCTACGTTAATGGAATCTATCTGGGCAAAAGTATCCGGGATATTGTTTATTTCATTTTCAAATGCCTGTACAATGGAGCTCTATGCCTTACTCCTATATTTTTCGCCGCACTGCTTATTCAGGAAACCAGGCACATGGGCGTGAATTTTATTGTGAGCTGCATAGGGATCACCATGACGCCATTGTGTTTTTTGTTCGGGGATCTCTGCAATATCTGGCTGGCTGAACATATGTGGTCAACTTTGGGGCTGGGGTCAAGCGGAACATTCTGGACTTTGGCACGTAGCGGACAGGCAATGGCAAGTCCGATCGGAGCATTGCTCGGATACATTGCTTTCGGCATAGTCTACGCTTTGCTCGCGGCAATCGTTTATGTGGTTTTGCCTTTCTTGTATATGAAGCTTTTCCGAACCGGAAGTCCAGGCTCTCCGGTCGGATTCATGGCTGGTGCAATCGGTAAGGCCTTGAATACGGCGATAGTCGGTGGAAGTATGGCAGTAACCGGAGGTGCAAT
>JAFGXT010000339.1 GCA_016936495.1 Victivallales bacterium | reverse complement strand
CGTCAACGGAGGTAGACGTGAACAACTCCCACTTGAAGTAACATCAGGAGAGAGAATCCATATAAAAATTGATACAGCAAAACTTAAAGACGGTCCCACGCCATTCTTTGAACTGGTGTCAGAATAAAAAAAACAAAAAATAACTTCTTAAGGCATGTAATTATGAATACTTCAACAAACAACACATATTTCTCTTATCGCTCGTTCTGGCCGGAATTTGAGGCAATGAAACAATTTCGAGAAAAAGATGTAAATACAATATGCTTTTTCGCCTCGAACACCAACAATTCACTAGGCGAACCATATTGTAAATACCCTCCTATGTGGCTGTGGTATGACTGTTATGATTTTAATCCGGTGGATAATCAGATAAACGACATATTATCGGTCAACCCCGATGCAGAATTGATATGTATTATCGACCTCAATAACCCTGAATGGTTACTTAATAATCAGAACGTGCATTATATGTATATGTACAGCAGTTTCAACGAATTGGGAAGAGCAATCTGCGAAGAAAACTGGCGTAATCACATCAGTGCATTTTTAGAAAATTTCCTTAATCACGTAGAATCAAAATATTCATCAAAAATCAAATCTTATGTACTGTCCTGCGGTAAGACCAGCGAATGGATGGATTATTCCCGTGGGGTTGAAAGTCCAGGTAAGCTCAAAGCTTTTCAGGCTTGGTGTAAAGAAAACAGCCTACCTGTTCCTGACGACATTCCCCCGATGACAGAACGAAATCAGGCTGATTTTGATAACTTATTACGCAACCCCCAAAACAATGCAAACGCGCTTAATTATTGGCGTTTCTGTAGCCATGCAGTAGTAGATACCATCTCTTATTTCATTGATAAAACAAGAAGTATTATTCCAGAACAGACAGAAATCGGAGTATTTTACGGTTATATCCTTGAGCTTGGACATCAGAGGCTTGTGTCTTTTGGGCATATGGACTATGAAAGACTCCTTGAACATCCCGGTTTAAATTTTCTCATTAGTCCAGGTACTTATCATGACCGAGCAATGGGCGGCGGTAGCGGATTCATGGTTCCCAACGGCACATTGAAGCTAAAAAACAAAAGTTTTATGCATGAATGCGATCAGGCAACACATACCGCCAATGATAATCTTACACCTTTTGTCAGTATAAAACGTACACACTGGCTCGACAACAACGCCACTATCGCAGGATTGAAACGCGAAACCGCATTGGCGTTAATGAATAATTTTTCCCTATGGTGGTTTGATATGTGGGGGGGATTCTATAACGAACCGTCGGTAATGTCAGCTATCGGCAAACTCAAAAATATATGGGATGAATATTCTTCCCCAAAATATGACAGTGTCGCAGAGATAGCCATGATCGTTGACCCTCAAAACTGCTGTTACTTTAATCAGGACAACCCTGCCACAGATGAGTTCAGCTCCAGAATCAGAGATAAACTCAATCGCTCTGGAGCTCCCTTTGATGTGTATTCTTTTAATGACATCCCTGAGATTACCACACTAAAAAGGTATAAATGTTTTATCTTCTGTATGCCGTTTGAAATAACCGGAGAAGATAAACAAATTCTTAAAAAGTATATTTTAAAAGACCAGCATACAATTGTATGGCTTTATGCTCCAGGTATATCTGACGGGTTTTCTCTTGATGAAAAACGAGTTGAACTCTTATGTGGATGTGCATTTGGCTCTCCGGGGATAAATAAAAGAAACATGGGAGACTGGACGTCAATTTATATTCACAATCCGGCGAAGCTTGTTCCTTCCAGCCTGAAAAATATCCTATCTGAAGCGGGAGTAACAATTTATTGCAAAGAAGAAATACCTGTATACGCCAATGAACGTCTGGTAGCGGTACACACGGCACAAGGAGGAGATATAGAAATAACACTCCCTCGTCTATGCAAAACAATAACAGAGCTCTATTCTGGAGAAATCGTCGCCACTGATGTAAGTAAATTCAGTTGCAATTTTGAAAGTCCTGATACAAAGATATTTAAACTGGAGATTTAAGATGAATTGCTCCATTAGTACTATAAATCGTGAGGTCTACCGGGATAAAGTCCTCGGTTGCTGGACAGGAAAGAACATCGGCGGGACTTTGGGAATGCCCTTTGAATGGGATCAAAATATGAACGACGTCCGCTTCTACTCTCAGGAGTTGAACGGCGAACCGACGCCTAACGATGACCTGGATCTGCAACTGATCTGGCTCATGGCGGCGGAACAGAAAGGCATTTATCATCTTAACGAACGTGTCCTCGGTGAGTATTGGCTCAATTTCATCACCGGACCCTGGAATGAATACGGCATATGCAAGTCGAATATGGTCAACGGGCTGATGCCGCCCTTGTCTGGGTCGTGCAATAATGATAAATGGAAAAAGAGCAACGGCGCCTGGATTCGCTCCGAGGTATGGGCGTGTATTTTTCCCGGCTCTCCCGATGAAGCCGCGTTGTTTGCATACTATGATTCCTGCTGCGACCACAGTGGAGAAGGCATTTATGCCGAATTGTTCACCGCGACAATGCAGTCTGCCGCTTTTGTCATAGACGACATAAGAGAACTGATCAAGATCGGGCTGGCGCATATTCCCGCCGACTGCCGCATCGCCAAAGCGGTCAAACTCGTATGTGAACATTACGACCGTGGAAACGATTTTGTAACAGCGAGGCAGGCTCTGGTAAAAGACAACGAAGACCTGGGATGGTTTCAGGCCCCGGCAAATATCGGCTTTGTTGTTATCGGACTACTCTACGGAGAAGGCGATTTCGGTAAAAGTATATGCCGGGCAGTAAACTGCGGGGACGACGCCGATTGTACCGGCGGCACCGTCGGCGCGCTTCTCGGGATAATCAAAGGCAGAAAAGCCATCCCGGAGCAATGGATCAAGCCGATAGGCGAAAGCATTCAGACCTGTTCTGTTGCCACTTATAACAGCGGTGGGCTTATGAGTCTGCCTGAGACCCTGAATGAATTGACTGTTCGCGTAATGAGAATAGCCGACGACGCAAGAAGGGAAAATCCCGCGTTGATCTCTATTTCGGAAGGTGATACCAGGATTTCCGGTGAACATATAAGCCGTTTCCATGACGCTACTTCTGTGTCTATAAGAGTTCTTAACCGTTCGCCATATGAATTTATGTTTGATCTGCCCTTCGCCACTGTAATCGTCGATTACGAGGACGGACCTTATTTGACTCCCGGCAAAAAGAAAAAAATAACAATAAAGATGGCGGACGTATCCTTTGTTCAAAAAGTAATATCCGCAAAATTGATGATTCCTGAAGACTGGATCGCCGTTACTTCGCAAGAGTGCCGTTTTATGGTACAGGCGGCTAATATTTCCGGCGTGGATATTGAATTCATACCGGGGGAGATGAAGGACGCGTACTGCTATATCCCGCTTGAAGTGAGAGTTAATGATCGTTTTTATCCTTACCTGATAAGTATTCCATTTCAGCGTGAAGGCGCGGTAAATCACAATCTGCCTTTTGAATGCAGAAATTATTATGATTCATCCGCGAGAAGAAAACGCCGGATAGCGGAAGCCGGAAACTTTCAATCAAATGATTTTCACTGATTGATTTACAGGATGGGACTGACAAAACTCTTTGCCATAACATTTTTCCTTTCGCATGGCTTCGCTCGCTCAGGGAAAATGTTACTGACATGTCAAACCATAGCGAGTTACAATGCGTTGCAGGTGAATACATTTCGCCTACGGCGACCAGCGTTCCGCCGCTGGAGCACGTCCCGGCACTGCCGGTTGAGCTTGTACTGCTGCGCAGCTTTTTTTCTTTTTTTAACTTCTGTCAGTCCCGCCTCACTGCACAAGTTCCATCCACAGCTCAGGCGTCGATAAACCTG
>JAFGXT010000338.1 GCA_016936495.1 Victivallales bacterium | reverse complement strand
TGGTGTACATGCCACAGTCATTGGATTTTATCTATTACCTCTTTTATGGTTGCCGATTACGCCTAAAAGGCCATCTGATATGACTATTTGGCTATTATATATGTTTTCATATGCGCCAACGACCTTTATATGTTTTCATATTATAAAAGACCCTTTTCCGGATGCAATATTTTTACTGGTAGCTCTGCTTATAGCCCTCATTATTGTTGATCTTTCCAGACGGCACCGGATCAAATTAATCTTTCATTTAGATTTGCCAATAATCATACCTTTGGATAAAATTATTATTATGCTATCGGTGCTTCTCTGCATCTATGTTGTGTATCTTATGAAATTTAATTTCAATTTTGATTTTGTGAATGTTTATGAAAGGCGACTTGCTATTAGGGGATCCTCTTCCTTACTGACTGGATATATTCTCTCCTTTTGCAGATCAGTAATTATAATTTTTTCTGTTTATTTGGCGTTTGTCAAAAAATCAAGAATTGCATTTCTTGCATTGATTATCTTATCAGTGGGCATCTTTGCCTATGATGGGACAAAAAGTTCTTTGTTGATTCCTATGTTTTTGGTTTTGATATATTTTCTGACGATTTTCAAAAAAAGTAATGTTACTATAAACTTTATTTTACTGTTCTTTATTATAGTATCAATCGTTGAATTTATTAGACTTGATTCTAATATAACCAGCACTTTATTCACTCGAAGAATTTTCGCGGTTCCAGGGCTTTTAAATACATTATTCTGGGAATATTATTCTGTACATGACAAAGTAATGATGGCTGATTCTATCGGCAGATATTTTCTTGGCTCTACGAATGTAACGGCTTCTACATTCGTAATCGGATATGAATTTTTTGACAGTCTTGAAGCTAATGCTAACACTGGTATCTGGATGGGTAGTTATGCGCATTTTGGATTTATCGGAATTGTATTGCTGTCTATGGTTTCTGGCTTTATCCTCGGGTTAGTTGATAATTTAACCAAAACAAAATTTCCTGTTCTTGGTTATTTAGTTTGTGCCTATATTGGCATTTTGTGGTCAGAACAAATGCTGCATACTTCCATGTTGACTGGCGGTATTTTTTACATTTTGATATTCCTGATGATATATTGCAATCCAAACATATTAAACAGAAAAAAACATTATCATAGAAAAGCTCCATTAGCATTTAGAAAGATAAGTTCAGAGGTTGGATAAAATGACATCAAAAGACGATTATCAGATTTGCACCCGCTGTGTCATGGACACAAGTGATCCCGTGATTTCTTTCGAGGCGAAAGGTGTATGCAATCACTGTCGTGAATTTGATGAAGTAACCCGCAAAAATTGGTTTCCGAATGAAGAAGGTGCCAAGCGGTTAGCGGCTATTCTTGATCAGATTAAAAATGCCGGAAAAGGCCAGGAATATGACTGCATTTTGGGCTTAAGCGGCGGAATAGACAGTTCATACATGGCAATGAAAGCCCATGAATGGGGTTTAAGGCCGCTTGTGGTTCATGTGGATGCCGGGTGGAACAGCGAGCTGGCCGTTGCCAACATCGAAAAGGTAGTCAAGCATTGCGGCTATCATTTGCACACGCATGTCGTGGACTGGGAGGAAATGCGCGATTTGCAGCTTGCCTATCTTCGTGCCGGAGTCGCAAACCAGGATGTCCCTCAGGACCATGTCTTTTTTGCAAGCATGTATCACTTTGCCACGAAAAACGGAATTCGTTATATTTTGAGCGGCGGTAATATCGCAACGGAAGCGATTTTCCCCCATGCGTGGCACGGCAGCGCTATGGATGCAATCAACTTGAAAGCCATTGACAGGAAATATGGCGAACATCCTTTGGATACCTTCAATACTATCAGTTTTTTTGAATATTACCTTTGGTATCCGTTTGTAAAAAAAATGCGCACTATCCGACCGCTGAACTTCATGCCTTACAACAAGGAAGATGCCATAAAGGAAATGGAGAAAAGAATCGGCTGGCGTGCGTATGGACGCAAGCATGGCGAGTCTTTGTTTACCAAGCTGTTTCAAAACTACTATCTGCCGACAAAATTCGGCTACGACAAACGCCGTCCTCATTTCTCCAGCCTGATTGTTTCCGGCCAGATGACAAGGGAAGAGGCGTTACAAAAGCTTGAGGAACCGCTGTATGATCCACAAGAGCTTGCAGATGATGTCGAATATTTCTGTAAAAAAATGTGCATATCGAGAAAGCAGTTTGACGATTTTATGACAGCGCCCGCGCATCACTATACGGATTTCAGTAATTGGGATAAATATCAGCGGTTACTCAAGAACATTCAAACCTTCGCTGAGCGCGCGCTTGGTCGAAATATCAAAGTTTATTCCTGATAGCAGGTTATTTTTGCTTACAATTATTCATCTGACCACCGTACATCCTCGCACCGACACGCGCATCTTTATCAAGGAAGCGCGCACGCTTGCGTCCAACCTGCCGTGCAAGGTCATATTGATGGTCGCGGACGGCAAAGGCAACATGGATGAGAAGCAAGGTGTT
>JAFGXT010000337.1 GCA_016936495.1 Victivallales bacterium | reverse complement strand
GTATGGTCGAGCTGCACGATGACGGCATATCCGACGCCGCCCGAATTACCAACAGCATGGCTTACGGACTGGCTGAAATGATCGGAGAAGGCTATTTCACCGTGCCGCTCATCAAAAATATTTTCAAAGGCGACGCGGGTAATGCCTTGAAAGACATAGCCGCCAGTGGCGTTATGGGCGCGTTAAAGAAAACCGCCGCCGTGTCCGGCAAGCTTGGCAAAGGTTTTGTTACCGAAGGCTCCGGCGAAGTCGTAACCGAAATACTTCAGAACGCCGCAGACCTGCTCACCGGCGCGGAAGAACTCGATTATAAATCCATGTCCAAACCCGAAATCCTTAAACACCTGGTCAAAGGCGTTCCCGATTCCTTTCTCATCGGCGGTACCATGGGCTCAGGCATGGCGGCGGCGTCATTCGGTCCAGGCAAAAAAAATTCCTTTTCTCAAGCCGATGACCTTATGGCGGAAGTCGAAGTCATTAAAAACGCAGAAGTAGCCGACTTTATGACCCGTGATGACCTCAGCGACGCGGAAACCGTCGAACTGCGTCAGCTGCTCCGGGAAACGCCCGAACAATACGCCTCGCGCAAAGGCGCGGAAACACTCTTCCCACAGCATCCAGTCGATGACGTACCCGATATGACCCTGGAGGATATAGCCGACTTTGAACAGCGCAAACTTGAACAGCGTCGCTCCATCGGCTGGGCGGTCGAAGATACAGACGCCGCCGTAGCTGAATTTATGAACGCCTTTGAAGCCGCTCCCGAAGTCGTTACCGTTTCCTCCGCGCAATATCTGCCGCCGGAAATACTCAACGCCGCCCGTGATCACGCCGGAGATATTGAAGCCGCGCTCGATCCCGACCGCTCCCGCGTTTATATAGTGGCCGACAAAGTAAGCCCCGAACAAGTCCCGGCTAAACTCCTGCACGAAATGGCCGGACACGTCGGCTTGTCCGCCGCTCTCGGTGACGCCATGAATGATACTTTGCTTAAGCTTTACAGCGACCGCGCCAGCGATATAGCCGAACTGGTCAACTCACGCGGCTACGCTTACGATCTTGATTCTCAATCCGGACAGCTCGCGGCGGCCGAAGAGTTTCTTGCCATTACCGCAGAATCCGGCGTCAAGCCCTCCTGGTGGCGCGAAATGCTCTTGCGTATTAAAAACACCTTGCGGAAAATCCCCGCTTTCGCCAATATGCGCTTTACCGACGCAGAAATCAACGCCATGCTCGCCAACAGCCTTAAAGCCGTTAAAAAAAGACGGAGCGGACTGCCAAATTCCACTATAACCGGACAAGCCGGGTCAGCAGGCAGATTTTCTGATCTTCCGTCTCTGTCCAATAATATAAAAGATAACTCCAACAATGTCAAGTTCTCGATCCAGCCGGAACAATTGCGCGGCAGACTTGACGCCATGGACACCGAAATTGTAAGCCCCGATGAATTGCATATCAATCAGGATCTGCCCAAAGCTAAAATGGTCGCCGAAGTTATTGAACAGGCAAAAGCCAAAGGCATAATCGGCGAAATAGTCAACGATTATGACGGCAAGCAGATTATCGTATCCGCAAGAGCTATCAGAAATTCACTGTTTCATAGTTCAGGTCCGGTAAAGGTTCAAACTATTGCAAAGCTTGATAAACTGCTAAAAACTGGCATTCCTATTTATCAGCAGCCGAATGAAACAAATCATAAATTAATGAATTATGTTTACGCGGCTAAGGTAAAATATGAAGGCGTGGATTACGTGGTCGGCTTGCTCTGTCATGAAGACGTCAACGGCAATCGCTTCTATGATCATGAACTCTCTGAAATAAAAGAGCTCGCTACGCTTTCATCTGAACCGGGGCGTTCAGACAGTGCTGAACAATCCCCTGCGCAACGAGCCGAAGAGCTCGCTGCGCTTTCGCCTGATGCAGGGCGTTCGGCGGTCAATGCCGCTCTCAAACAATCCCCTGCGCAACGAGCTGAAGAACCCACTGCGCTTTCAGCTAGACCGGGGCGTTCAGACAATGCTGAACAATCCCCTGCGCAACGAGCCTCTATAATGAATATAATCCGCAATGCCTTGAATGTCAAGACCGACAATGTCAAGTTCTCATTTGCCGCAATCTCCGCCGAAGACATGAAAAGCATGGGCGCCATCATCGCCCCGCTGGTTAAAAACAAACAGATCAGCAACGCCGATGCGGTTAAGAAACACTTTTCCTCTGAAAAACTCTCCGACGCCGACGCCGAAACTATTCTCAACGCCGCACGTGAACAAATCAAAACTCATGCCGCACGTGAAAAAGAAAGACTTTATCAGGAATGGATTCTGAACACTAAACCGCTGGTAGCTCAGGTCATGGACAGGTTCCCCAACGGGATAAAGCCCGATCCGCGTTTCGGCGAAATGTCCGGCAGCTTCTTTTCTAAAAAAGGTACCCCGTCAGATGAAGCCGCGCGCTATCTGAATATCGAGGAACAAGAGCTGGTGGATTCACTCAACGGTCTGACCAAAAGCTCACTGCGCCGCGAATATACCGAAACCAATTCACCCGGCTTCGCCAAACTCCGGCTTATACAGGAATTGGATATGTTTACCATCGCGGAAACAAATGAACTGATCAAAAACATCGAAGCCGGCACTACCCCGATCACCCGGGAGATTATTGCCGAATACCCCGGCATTGCCGAAAAAGTACGCGAAACACTTAATATCCCCGATGGCGAAATATCCCCGTCTATCGTCAATATCGCCATAAAACAAGGCAAGTCCAAAGCCGAAAAACGCCGTATCTTCGCCGCTCTCAATGAACTGCGCTATCAGGAGACCGTTGCCGAAGCCCCAGAAAAACAGCTCATCGCCGCACAAAAGTATATCGTCGATTACGCCCGTAAGGTCATGCCCGATGATAAAGTCGGCCTGGTGCTGAAATATCTGGACAAAGGAAAACTTACCCGTAAGCGCCTGGACGCCGCCCTGGATGAAATAGAAAAATACGCCGGGGAATCCTCCGCTTATAAAAAACTCAAGGGCGTACATAGCCAACTGCTTAAAACTTATCGCAAACTCCATAGAGATTTCGTCAAGGGCTCCATCGATACCTTTGAACTTATCGAAGATATACGCGAAAAAATCATGCGCCACCTGCCGGATGATGTAACCAAACGCGAATTGAATATGATTCTTTCCCGCATGGCGAAAATCCCCAAAGCCTCCAGCCAGGCAAAAGGCTTCCGCCGCATCCCGATCACCGATGAATTCGGCAACCAGCTCACCGACCAGTTCGGCGAACCCGCATGGAAACTTAAAACCGATGAATCCGGCAAAATAAGCTACGGCAAAGACGGCAAACCCCTGTACGAATGGGAACGCCACCCCGGCGCAATGTCAGAAAAACAACGCCTCGCCCAGGAAATCTTTAAGGTCGTTGACGGCGCCCTTTACCGCTCCATCAGAGAAGAACTCGTGCGCGATATTAACGCCCTGCTTGATAAAACTCAACAGAAAAAAGATCAGAGAGGACACGACGTCGGACGTCTCACCCCGGAAATACAACAATCCGTTGACTATATCCGCAAAATCACCCGGATGAAGCCGTCAGAAGTAGCCGACGCCATCGCCGCCGTTGAAACAGAAAGAATGCTGAACAAGCCCGAAACCGATTACGACGCGCTTGATCTGAAGCTCGCGGATTACGCCATGTTCGCCAACCTTAACCAGAAAAGCACCCCCCAACTCGATGAAGCGTACAAAAACCTGAAATCCCTCGTTTTTACCGGCAGAGCTATATATCAGGAAAAATATCAGCAGTGGTTCAGGCACAAGGAAATAAATCAAGGAACAATGATCCTCTCCATTAGCGGCAATAAAGGACTCATGGATGAAAACACCGCAAAAAAAACAGCGGAAGCTCGCGAAAAAGCCTTCGGTAAATTCCTTATCTTCTTAGAAAACGTTCACGAAAAAAACTTGTCGTGGGAATATCTGCTCGACCACTTCACCCGCTACGGCTCCCGCGAACTCTCAGACCAGTACAAAGTCCTGGTGCACCGCGCCACTCAACAGGAGAAGACCGGGAAAGCCGCAAAATCCAAACGCTTTGTAGCCGCCAGCCAGGAGATTTTCGGAAAAAGCGGACGCGCACTGAACCGCGTACTCTCCGACATGCGCACGGAACAGGATAAAACCGGAGTGATCGTTATGAAAGGACGCGAAGCGCGAGAGATATCCTATACATTCGAAGAATACCAGAAGTACATAGATGACCTGCGCCGCACTGAAGCCCTCGATCCTGAATCACGGGCAAGCATCGAGCGCAGTATCGCCGTCGAACAAAAACGTCTCGATGACGCCAAGATGAATAATAAACGCAGAGTCCGGGCGCTTACCATCACTAAAGAAGGTACCCCGTATGAAATGCGTTTGTCCAAAGCTCAGGCAATGCAATTGTACCTGACTTACCAGCAGGAAGACCTGAGAGGGGGCATGGTCGAAAAACACGGCTATACTGACGATACCATGAAACAGATTGAAAAATTCGTCGGCCGCCAGACGTTTGAACTCGGCAAATGGGTGCAAAAACAGCTCGCCGAAGAATACTTCGTGCTGAATGCCATATATCAGGATACCTATCATGTGAGCATGCCGCAGATCGAAAACTATTTCCCCGCACGCTTTGACGCAGGCAAAGACAGCAAGGAAAATGAGAAAATCGGCGAAATACACGGTAATTCCAGCATCAGCCCCGGCGCCCTCATATCGCGCCGCACTCATAGCGCAATGCCCGATTCCAGCGCCGACTTTTTAACCGTATACACGGCACATGTAATGGAAATGGAACATTTCAAAGCCTGGGCGGCTCCCGTTAAAGAACTGCGCGCCGTCTTCGGCGGCAAAGACGTCGCCAAAGTAATCAGGCAGTATTACGGCAATACCGCATACAATGTACTTAACGGCATGATCAACCGCTTTGCCGACGGCGGCAACCGCAACGCTGACGCTAATCCTTTTGTTGATATGACCCGCAAAGGCTACGTCATCGCCAAGCTTTCATACAATACCGGCGTGTTCGTCAAACAGCTTACATCTCTCCCCGCTTACGCTATGGATATGCCCATTAAAGACTTTATCTATTATGTGGCTCGGTTCCTGAAACACCCCATAACAAACGCCCGGACAATCATCGAATCCGATTACGTCAGAAACCGCTGGGGCGAAGGTTATGAACGCGACGTATCCGCTCTGCTCGCCGATGTACATAAAAGCACTTCCCCCGTCGCTAAATTACTTGAAGCCGGAATGTTCTTCGGCAAGCTCGGCGATATGATCCCCGTCATCATGGGCGGCTACGCCGTCTATCAATACAATTATGACAAGGCGATTAAAAGCGGCGCCGATGAATCCACCGCCTACAATGAAGCCATCCTTGCCTTTGAAATGGCTACCGACCGCACTCAGCAGGCAGGAAGCATAAAAGACCTCGGACAATATCAGGCGGGCGGCTCCATGGCTCGCCTCTTTACCATGTTCACCACCAGCCCTCTGCAATATTACAGGAATATCTACAGCGGCGTGCTTGACGCCAAAGCCGGAAAAATCAGCACCGCCGAAGCCGCTAAAAAAATCTTCATCGGTCATATGCTCCTGCCAACACTCTTCCAGCTCGCCACCGATATTATGAGCAAGTTCGACGACTGGGAGGAATGGAGCGCGTGGGATTACGCCCGCGCCATGACACTGGGACCGCTCAACGGCTTGTTCCTGTTCGGAACCATAACAAAAGAGGCAATCGACGCCGCGTTCGGCTCCTATCGCTACGGCAATGATTCCCTTGTCCCTGTAAGTAGCGACCTCGCCAAATTAACCCAGGGCATATATAAAGTACAGCAACAGTTTGCCGACGGCGAAATGGACTTTGACGAAGTCCTCGAAACCGCCGATAAACTCGCCGAAGGTACTTCCGCCGTCAACCCCGTTACCGGAATTTACTCCGCCGCCAAGCGCGAACTGAAACGCTTCGGGCGCATGTTCGGAATAATAGACGATGACAAACCGTCAAAAAATAAACAAACAAACAAGAGGCGTTAGAATATGACCGTTCAAAGCACCATCAACAAACAGCAGTTTGCCTGCAATGGCTCTGCACAACAGTTTCCATTCGGATTCCAAATCTTCAACGCAAGCGATATAATCGTTGTCCTGACCGATCCCGCCGGTGCCAACAGCGTGCTTGCTTACCTGATCGATTACGACGTGTCAGCCGCTCCCGACGGCTGGTTACACGGCGGCACCGTTCAGACCTCCGCCGTTTATCCGGTAAACAGCAAGCTTACCATTGTCCGAAAACTCGACCTCGTGCAAACTCTCGACCTCGGCTTCAATGACCGTCTCCCCTCCGCCGAACTCGAAAAAGCTCTCGACCGCATCGTCATGATACTCCAGGATCACGAAGAAGCTCTGGAACGTACCGTCAAACTCTCCGTTACCTCTAACAGTGATCCCGAAAACTATCTCGAACTGGCTCAGAACTCCGCCGCCGCCGCAACCTCAGCCAACGATCAAGCCCAAACCGCCAAAACCGCCGCAGAACTCGCCCGCGATCAGGCTCAAGCCGCCGCGGAAGTCGCTGGAGGCGGTGACGTTGACGCTCATAACATCGACCCGGAGGCACATCCGAACACCTTTGGAGTTCACAACGCCAGCCCCACGGCGCATTCGGCAATCGTCCCGGCTGTTTGTCAGGGACGCTTGACATTGTCTTCAGGCAATCCAGTTGCCGATGTGGCGTCGGCGCAAGTGCTGTATCTGACGCCATACAACGGCAATAAGATACTGCTGAGCGGCGGCGTAAGAACTTTAACCGAAGTAAGTCTGGACATTTCCGCTCTTACCGCGAACACCAATTTTGACATTTACGCATACTGGAACGATGCCGTGATCCTTGAAGCCGTGGCGTGGACTGACAACACGACCCGGGCAACCGCGCTGGCGACCTTAAACGGAGTAAAAGTCAAATCGGGTGAAACATCTAAAATGTATCTAGGCACGATCAGAACTACAGCCACACTTGGCACTTGCGCTGACAGCGATACCAAACGCTTTGTCTGGAATCAATACAACAGGGTGACACGTGATGGGTGCAGTTATAACACGAATGATTACTGGACATATGTTGGCGATAGCTGGCGTGAATGCAATAACAGCTCAGGTCAAATCCGGTTTGAATGTGTTCTGGGAGATGTGTCGCCAATACAAGTAGACAATAATCTCATGATGGTATTCAGCAGTGCATCAGTATATGGACAGTCTACCGTGGCTCTTGATGGCGTCAATATTGCATGGAAGCGAATACTACACTACGCAGACCATAAATATGGTAAATCAATACCAATACTAAACGCGGGTTATCATTATATTACAGCGATGGAACGGGGGGATGGTGCGTCTACCATTACAGTCTACGGCGGTAAGGAAGTATCGCGGATTGAAATCAAAGGAGAATTTTAATAATGAACATCAATCATCTACACAACAAAATCGCCGCCGTCGCTAACATCAACGGCGTGTCCATCGGAAATGAAACGGACAAGGCTACATGGCAAGTGAGCTATGCGGAGCAACCTACTCCGGAGCAAGTGGCGCAAGTGCAGACAATCATCGATGCCTATAGTGATGAATCAGCACAAGCAGAGATGGAAGCACCATTTGTGGTGGCTTGCGAACAGTTCCGAAACGTTTGTGGTCAAATCGCCACGGCGATGAACGTGGCAAAATTTAAAGGAGGCTTTGATGAGATGATAGAATTTCAATCGTCGCAAGTCAGTGCCACCGCTGACGGTATGAGATTGGCTCTCGCCTGGAGCGCGGCGAATGAGCTGTGCAAATACGAAGGCGGCAAGATAGGACTGGGACAGCCAGCCTGGTGGTATCGATGCTGGGAACTGGCATAATCATAATATGGGGGACGCAAATGACCGACGCAGAAAAAGCCTTAATCGAAATAAACCATAAACTCGGAGGGATTGAATCCAGCATGAAAGATATGCGCCACGCTCTATTTGGCAATGGACGCCCCGGCGTAACTTCGCGCCTTTCCGCGCTGGAACATTCACATGCCGCGTGCCGGCGCGAACACGAAAAGGAGGAGAAACGCAAAGATAAGCTATTCGATTGGAAGCTTGCCACCGCCGCGACCGTAGCCGTCGCACTCGTTACCGGGGCAGTAGAACTCATAAAAATAATTTTCAACAAAGGAGCATAGAAGAAATGAAAAAATCAAACCGCCTCATCATCGCCACCGGAACCGCATTTGCCGCTCTTACTCTGCTGTCTGGATGCAACAGCATTTACGAGAAAAGCTGGGCAGCGGGCAATTCCGCCAAAGTCATAGACATCTCTGCCGGAGCTTCACCCGCGACCGGCACGATAACGCCGAATATAAGACTAGGCGGCAGTGCCTCCGCCATCGCCTTTAAGCACAAAGAAGATGATTCACCGGTTTATGTCCGCACGCGTTCACGGTCGTTTTTTGGAGAGCTGTTTGGGCTTGACTCCTCTGATGAAGCGGTCATCTATATAGGTGTAAGCAATGAATCAGCCGCCGACACCGAACGCCGTGTCAAGGCATTATCCAACAAATCCGACCCGTCCGAAGCGTCCGAAGCGTCCGACCCATCCCAAAAGGAGTAATCACCATGTTTACACCTGACCAAATTCAGCAACTTCGCAATATGGCTTATGCGTTCAGACTAGACGTTCCTGAAGCCTTTTGGATAGAACCGCTGGATAAATTGCAAAGAATATTCAACGGTTGCGGTGCAGACTGGATGCCACGCTGGTGTCGCTGGCTTCTGACGCTGGTATTCTGGAAATTTCTCGCGCCGTTTTTAATCCACGATTGGGAGTTTGACTATTCCGACGGAACCCGCTCCAGCTTCACAATTGCAAACAAACGCCTTTATCGCAATTGCCTGAAAGTAATCGGCTCAGTTTATTCTTGGCTCACCGAACCCGCGCTAAAGCTACGCGGCTACGTGTGTAGCTGGATTGTTTACCGCGTTTGCCAGCACTTCGGCTGGTCAGCCTGGAGAGATTAGGTGCTCTCCCCCAACCCCGGCGAAAGCCGGGGCTATGTTATGCCTCAATCGCTTTCAACGTGGCGCTTACCATGAGCTCCGAACGGCTGATATGATTTCTTCTGGCGTAATCATCAATCATCGCCAGCTTGTCTCCGGTAGTGGTCAAGTTGAACCGCTCAGTCTTTGCCGGAGGATAAACCGTTACCGGCACAACAAAGGCGATTTCACCATTGTCCGGGTCTGCTTTCGCCTTGATGTCCTTGCCGTCTAAAGCTTCCGGCAACGCGTCGCCGCTTTCGACCATCGCCGCCACCAGTTCAGTCAGCACACACTTGGCATTGTCAATTAACGCTTCCAGTGTTTCACCCTGATCCGCACAGCAGTCAAAATCAGGAAAACAACCCCAGTATCCGCCTTCTTCGGCTTCATAAACAACAAGGAAATAAACTTTTTTTTCCGTTTTTTTCATTTTAATTCCGACCTCGTCCAAATTGGACATTTTTGCCAGTTATCCGGAAATCCCATAAACACCTGACTTACGTCTTCATATTTTTTAAGTAATTCCTGTAACCTGCCATACCATAAACTATATGGAGCACAATATTCCAACAAATATTTCAGAACAGTCAACAATCCGAACAATCGATTATTTTCAATTTTCACCGGATACAACCAGTCTCTCTGCTTATTCGGAATAACAGGTTTAATCGCAAACTCCCGATTCCAGAGACGAGCGTGATGAGCGCAAATGTTTCTTACATAATTAATAGTCTGCAACCATGATTCAAAGACTTTTGCCGGAACTCCAAACTCTTTGGCAATATCGCGCTGTAAATAAAAATCAAGATACCGGAACATTGTAAACATGTTACCAAAAGTCATAAGCTCCGTAGCCATCCATAAAGGCAGATGGCTTTCTTCATGATATTTTATTTTGAAATGAGAAACAAATGATTCATTGCTGCGCTTAGTGTTTGCTTTAATCTCTTCCACAAAACGCTGATGAGCATCTGCCGGAAATTTGTTGAAATTCTTTCTGTCAAGATGTCCGAAAGCTCCATATTTCAAGGAAAAGGCGTTCACGGTTTTGGCTTTAACGGAAATCTCTATTCGCTCAATAGCATCCATTACCAATAAACGAAGTTGACGATCGAAAGTATAACGTCGCCAAATTTCAAAAAAATTGGTGCCTTTTTTAAAAGAATCATCATCAATTCTAAACGGATACCAATATGCACTGAGACGATAATAATTAACTGAACGAAGAATACTGATCAACCTGTCCCGGTCATCAACAATCATCCCACGGGAAATAATCAGACTGGCCTGGTCTTCACAACTCAATGGAGGTTTGCCGTACTTCATGCTCTACCCCCTGAAAAAAGAAAAACCCCTGACATTTGAGCATTGTTAAGAGGCTTCAGGGGTATACTACCGTATAATATAGTATACATTGTAAACCTGCGCAATACCTCAAGGTAATAATTTTCACGCAAATTTACAAAAAAAGAATTATCAATGCTTAAAACAAGCAGCTCACTGAATTTCATGGTTTCTCCTTCTTACTATAAAATACATCAAAAGTTGTGTATTGTCAACACCCCGTCGGGCTATTTAAGAATACTTATGATCTCTTTTTCGGCGGCAGTCAACCTTGTTTTGCCGTCAAGGATAGCTTTTATCTGTTCCAGCTTCTCGCGATCCGACAAGCAACCTCCGGCTCCGCTCGGCAAAGTATCGATAGCCTTACGCAAAGAATCATCCGCCACATGGGTATAGTGCCGGGTCATAGCCGGACTTCCGTGCCCGACAATTTCCTGTACCACGGATAAAGGTACACCGGCATTGGCGCAGATTGATACAAAAGTATGCCGCAGGGAATGAAAACCATATCCGGGAACGCTTGGCGGCTTGCGATACTTCTCCGGCTGCTCCCACATCGCATAATCAATAATGCGCTTAGCGTCCTTGGTTACACCCCAGGAATTATATTGATAACGCTTCGCGGTCTCCGGCAGAATATATTCATTTACTTTCCATGCTTCAGCCTTAGCCAACGCCTCGATCAGGCGGGGATGCACAGGAATAGCGGTGATTGTCTTTGTCTTTTTAGTCTTTTCCGGCACGACACGAATAATCTTACTTGCCCGGCTGTAACATTCCCAGCGGAGCAAACAGCAATCTTTCAGGCGCAATCCGGTATAGGCTCCCAGATAGAACAGCAGTTCCATTTCAGCGCGATACATCAGCGACAGACCTTCAAGGGGAATGATCCTGAAAATATTTTCAAGCTGCTCCAGCGTGAATTCCTTTTTGACTTTAGTATCCTCATGCTTTTTGCGGATGGTGGCAAAAGGATTATTACCGCGTTCAAGTGTGCGCAGCATCAGTTTCAAGGTATTTCTAACCTGGTTGAATGTACGCGGATTTTTTATACTCGCGACATAATTGAAATAGTCTACGGCAATAGCTTCATCGATATCCTTCAGGTTTATCGCCTGCGGATGATTAACGGAGAGCCAACCGGTAAAATCCTGCCAGCATCTTTCATGTTGACCAAGGGTTTTATCGGTACATTCCGGACGGCTGGAATTTTGTTTAAACTTGCTGAAAGCCTCGCGAACGGATATGCCGCTGGCGGCTTGGATGATATTTTTCTGCCGACCGACAAAGAACGCCACTTCGATATCGGATTGAGCCTCGGCCATGATTTGATACTTGCCGACTTCTTTTTCAGCGTCTTCAAGATTTGTAGCTTTTAGCCGGGTAATTTTTTCTTTGCCGTCGATTTTTATCCGATGGTAAAAGCTATCTCCCCGCCGCCTGATTGATCCCGCGCCTTTTTTCCTTGCCATGTCATTCCTCCTGAGTGTACCACTTTGTACCACTTTGTACCACTTTGCAAACAAAAAATGCTCACAAAAGCATATAAAGGAATATAAAGCAAAAAAAGACACAAACAAGGCTTTAACCTCAAAACACCCGAAAAAAGGGCAAAAAAATGGAGCCAGCTGTCGGAATCGAACCGACGACCTGCTGATTACAAGTCAACTGCTCTACCAACTGAGCTAAGCTGGCCCATTGCCTCATTGCTGAGGTGAGCTGTAAATATGCAACAGAAAAAAGTTTTTTCAAATTAGATTATGATTTTTTTTGGATTTTTTAAGTAGTATCGAATTTTAATTGAACTAACACTTGATTTTTCCAGTTTAGTGGCTAGCTTTCAATAGAGACGTTCTGTAGAAAACAAAAATCCGGAGAACATGCAGTGACAGAGAATGCTGATTACATATTAGAACTTCTTACCGAATATGGTATGGTGGGAGAAGAACAGGTCGAAGCAGGCTGGAAGCGGGTTGAAGACTCCGCCGGCGAACTTGACATCATAGATGCTCTTCTGGATTTGGGACTGGTAGAAAAAGATCAGATGATGGCGTTACTTGCTCAGCAATATGGCCTGGAAACTCTCAATCTGGCGAATTACCGCATCCCGGAAGAGATCATCAGTGAAGTTCCCGCCGAAGTAGCTTTCCAGTACAACATTCTTCCGGTGATGAAGCACGATGACATCTTAACCATAGCAATGAGCAATCCTGCCGCGATTGATACACTTGATACCTTACGCTATCTGCTTAAATGCGATGTGGACGCCGTAATCTCCCCGGAAGACCAGATCACCAGACTCATCCCCAAATATTACGGTTCTTCAGAAGAGTCGGTCGAAGCGGTTATTGATGAATTCGAGGTCGATCAGGCCAGCTTAGAATATCAGTTAGGAGCAATCGGAGACGCAAATTCCAGCAATTCAGAAGATGAGACTCCTATCATACGTCTCGTTTCTCTCATCCTGATGGAAGCATATCGCATGAAGGCCAGTGATATTCATCTCGAACCAATGGAGAAACGCTATCGCATCAGGTATCGCGTCGATGGCGCGCTCAGGGAAGTGGAAGCTCCGCCAAAATATCTTCAGGCCAACCTTACCCAGCGTCTGAAGATCATGGCAAAACTTGACATTACGGAAAAAAGGGTTCCTCAGGATGGACGTATTCAGCTGAGGATTGATGACAAAGATATTGACTTGCGCGTATCTTCCGTTCCTACCACTCACGGCGAAAGTATCGTCATGCGTATTTTGGACAAAGCCAGTATTCAGCTTGAAATCCCGCATTTGGGTTTTTACACTGATGACCAGGAAAAGATTGACAAGATCATCAACATGCCCGACGGCATCTTCCTGGTAACCGGTCCGACCGGTTCCGGTAAAACGACCTCGCTCTATGCTTTTCTAAATAGTATCAACACTCCAAACCGCAAAATCATCACTGTTGAAGACCCGATAGAATATCAGCTTTCCGGTATCAATCAGGTGCAGGCGGACAAGCAAATAGGTCTTACTTTCGCCCTGGCGCTGCGTTCAATGTTGCGACAGGCTCCCAATATCATCATGGTAGGGGAAATCCGTGAGCTGGATACTGCGGAAATCGCAATCAACGCCTCGCTCACCGGACATCTGGTATTCAGCACCCTGCACACCAACGACGCCCCAAGTACCATTACCCGTCTGGTAGATATGGGAGTGCCGTCGTTTATGATCGGACAGTCAGTCCGTGCAATTATGGCACAACGTCTGTTGCGCAGAGTATGCAAGAACTGCGCCGCCCCCTATGAGCCAAGTCCAAGCGAAATCAGGATTTTAGGTTTAACTGAGGATTTTCTGGCAAAAAGCAAATTTTTCAAAGGCAAAGGATGTTCTGAATGTAATCAGACTGGTTACAAGGGACGTGTGGGTACTTATGAAATATTGATGATAACAGATGCTATTCGCGATCTGATTTTTTCGAATGCCACCACTAACGTGCTTCGGGATGCGGCAATCAAAGACGGAATGAACACTCTGCGCGATGATGCACTACGTAAAGCAGTGGCAGGTACTACTACTCTTGATGAAGTCATACGCCTTACAGTGGCAAGTGAAAATACCGATGAAGAAATAGTTTAAAACAACTCCAGTGGAGAGGGTATTTTAAAATATGTTAGATACAGAAAATCAAGCGCTAAGAGATATTCTTCTTTCGGAAGGAATCTGCAATGAAGAGCAGCTCAATGAAATAGACGAAGAGCATGAACGCAGCGGCAAGCCCTATCAGGAAGTGCTGGTGGACTATGAAATAATTTCAGAAGAGCGCTTGCTGGAACTCATAGCCCAGAATCTGGGAGCCGAGATCATAGATCTTAAACGGCTTGAGCTAACCAGGGAAATCGTTCAAGCGGTTCCTCCTGAAACAGCCAGATCATATGGAGTGATTCCGGTGGCGCTGGACGAAAACACCCTTACCATATGTGTAAAAAATCCGCTCAACTATCAGGTATTCGACGATTTACGTTTCGTTCTCGGCTATGACCTGATTCCGGCAGTGGCGCCTGACAGTCAGATTGACAGTGCTCTGGAGCGTCTGTATCCGGAAAACGTAGGTTCAGTCCATGATGTGATCGCTGAAATGGAAATGAGCCATCTGGACAATGCATCCAAAGACATTTCCGAAGAGGAAATGCTCAGTCAGGCAAATGAAACACCAATTGTACGTTTTGTGGATGTGATACTCAAGCAGGCGATCAAGGATAAGGCCAGTGATATTCATTTTGAACCTTTTGAGCATGAATTCCGCATCCGCTACCGTGTCGACGGTGCGCTTTATGAGATGTCACCTCCCCCGAAAAGTCTGGCGATACCGGTGATAAGCCGTATCAAAATCATGTCCAACTTGAATATTTCCGAACGACGAAAACCTCAGGACGGGCGTATTCAGTTGAAAATCAGCGGCAGACCTATTGATTTGCGTGTATCATGTTTGCCTACAGCCTATGGTGAATCGGTGGTGCTGCGTATTCTGGACCGTGCGGTAGTGAATTTAACTTTGGATTCTTTGGGGATGCCACAGGATGTGCTGGAACCGCTGATTGAACTTATCAATCTGCCTAACGGCATTCTGCTTGTAACCGGCCCGACCGGTTCCGGCAAAACCACCACGTTATACTCGTGTATAAATGAGATCAACCGGTTGGAGGATAAGATTCTCACCTCGGAAGACCCGGTCGAATATGATATCGAAGGTATTGTTCAGGTGCCGATCAACGAGGCGGTGGGCATGACATTTTTCAAAGCTCTGAAAGCCTTCCTCCGTCAAGATCCAGACCGTATCATGATCGGGGAGATCCGTGACCTTGAAACCGCAAAAATAGCGATTGAGTCATCACTCACGGGGCACTTTGTATTTTCGACTTTACATACCAACGACGCCGCCAGTACGGTTACGCGTCTGGTAGATATGGGACTGGAGCCATTTCTGATCACCTCATCTTTGGTGGCGGTGCTCAACCAGCGCCTTATCAGAAAAATATGTTCAAATTGCAAAACTGCTTATGATCCCACAGACGAAGATATAGAAAGTCTCGGGGTAAGCCGCGAGCAACTCGGCGATAGAAAATTTTATTACGGCAAGGGCTGTGAAGTATGCAATGAAACCGGTTATAAAGGCAGAAAAGCCATTGTTGAACTTTTAGTAATGACTCCAAAACTGGCGGAGCTCATCGAAAAAGAGGAACCGGCGTCGGTTATTAAAGACAAAGCGGTGGAATTGGGTATGAGAACTATTCGTCAGGATGGCGTCAATGCGGTACTTAACGGAGAATCTACCCTGGATGAGGTAGTACGCTATACCAGGAACTGATAAATCAGGAGCGGAAATATGTCAGTAGAAATGAGCGACCTGTTACAATTGGTTGTTGATGAAGGGGTGAGCGATCTTCATATAGAAGTGGGAGCGCCGCCCATGGTACGTCTGCATGGTGCCCTCACACCGCTGGAAGTACCTTCGCTTACCGCTCAGGACACAGAAAAAATGGTAAAATCAATTGCTTCTGACATCCATTTGCAGCAAATAGCGGAAACAGGAACAGTTGATTTCGGGTTCGGTTTCGGCGATCAGGCGCGTTTCCGCGTAAGCGCGTTCAAGCAGAAAGGTGTGTTCGGCACCGTTTTGCGCCAGATTCCCAATACATTGCTTACGCTCAGTCAGATAGGTCTGCCACCAATGATAAAAAACCTGCTCTACAAACCACGCGGGCTGATTTTGGTAACCGGTCCGACCGGTAGCGGCAAAAGTACTACTCTTGCCTCGATGATAAATGTAATCAACGAGGAACGCGACGCACATATCATCACCATTGAAGACCCGATAGAGTTTTATCATCAACATAAACGCAGTTGCATCATTCAACGCGAAATAGGCACAGACACTCCCAGCTTCAAAGAGGCTTTGCGCCGGGCTTTGCGTCAGGACCCGGACGTAATTCTGGTAGGTGAAATGCGCGATCTGGAAACCATGGAGGCGGCGGTAAGCGCGGCCGAGACGGGACATCTGGTATTCGGAACATTACATACCACGGGTGCGGCACGCACGGTGGATCGTATCGTTGACGCATTCCCCACCACCCAGCAGGATCAGATCAGGACTCAGCTGGCATCATCACTGGAGGCGGTGATCTCACAGGTTTTGCTGCCCAAAGCGGAAGGAAACGGACGAGTGGCAGCGTTCGAAATAATGATCTCAACACCCTCTATAAAGTCGCTTATACGCGAAAACAAAACGTTCAGAATCACTTCCGAACTGCAAACCGGGGCAAAATTCGGCATGAACACACTTGATTCGCATCTTATTGAGTTGTATAATAGTAAAGTAATTTCATATAAGGACATGATAACCAGAGCACAGGATTCGGAAGCACTAAGAGAGCATCTTCAAGGCGAATAGTTAAACAACTTTATCGGAGGTAAAAAACAATGCCCGTATTTCTATATACCGCGATGGATTCCAAAGGCAAGGAGCATAAAGGAAAACTTGATGCCGCCAATGAGGCGGAAGTTACCAGCATGCTGAAGAGCAAAGATTTGTTTCCTACTGACATAAAATCTGCAAAAAGTGGCAAAGCCGCACCAAAGTCTGCTGAAGGTAAAGATAAACCCAAAGCCAAGAAACAAGGACAGGGACTTAATATAAGTCTGGGTCCGGTGATAATAAAGACCAAAGACCTCACAGTGGTAACCCGTCAGCTGGCGATCCTGCTCAGTGCCGGTCTGCCGCTTATCCGTTCACTCAGAACACTGGAGCGCCAGTCTAAAAATCCAGCGGTAAAGAAAACTCTCAATGAAACGGCTCAATCTGTTGAAGGGGGAGCTACGTTTTCAGAAGCGCTCGCACAACATCCTCGTTCATTTGACAAACTTTATCTCAACATGGTAAGAGCCGGGGAAGCCGCCGGTGCGATGGAAATCATTCTTGACCGTCTGGCGATGTTTATGGAAAAAGCCGCCAGGATTGCGGGCAAGGTAAAATCCGCGATGATATACCCGGCGGTGATTCTATCCATTGCCGGATTGATGACCACCGGTCTGATGGTGTTCATCGTACCTAAGTTCAAAACTATTTTCGAAGAGCTGCTCGAAGGCGACCCATTGCCGGACTTCACTTTGTTCGTCATGACTATAAGTGATATTATCGCAAACCAGATATTACTGGTGTTAGGAGGATTATTCGCCGCCTATGTGGGGTTCAAGCTTATTCTCAAGACACAGATCGGACGTCTGAGTTTTGACTGGATAAAATACAATATGCCACTGGTGGGACCTATCGTGTCAAAATCCACTATTTCCCGTTTTTCCCGTACTTTGGGCACTCTGATGTCGTCAGGTGTACCGGTACTCAACGCTCTCAACATCGTGAAAGAAACTTCTGGTAATGAAGTGGTGTCTATAGCGGTGGGCAAGGTGCATGATGCGGTGAAAGAAGGGGAAAACATGGCGGGACCGCTGGGGGCGACCAAAGTATTCCCGGAAATGGTGATAAGTATGATCGAGGTAGGCGAGGAAACAGGTAAGCTGCCGGAAATGCTTGAGAAGATCGCCGACACCTACGAGGAGGAAGTGGATAACGCCGTGAGTGCGTTGACATCTCTGATCGAGCCTCTTATGATTATCGGTCTGGCGGTGATCGTCGGGGGAATTGTTATCGCGCTGTTCATGCCGCTTATTAAGATCGTGGAAAAACTGGGCGGCTGATCAGAGCATCCGCCTCTCAGTGTAAAAATCTATTGCGGCGGCGAAAATTATTGTTTTTATAATTATATCGCCGCCTGATTTGAATTTTCCGGCATAACAGATATAATGTTATATACAGGAAACAGCAACAGTAACGCAAGGACACTGAAGGGGGTTCGGCTAAATAATGAATTCAGATAATATTTATGCAATTGTAATGGCGGGAGGCAAAGGCGAACGCTTTTGGCCACAGAGCAGATTATCGCATCCTAAACAACTTCTACGGTTGATTGGCAATCTTACTTTAATAGAACAGACGGTAGATCGTTTCAAACCCTTATTGAAACCAGAAAATATCATCATCATCACCAATCAGGACTATGTGGCGCCGATGCGTTCTCTTCTGCCTAATATACCGGCAAAAAACATCATCGGCGAACCGGTCGGGCGCGATACGGGACCGTGCAACGCGCTGGCGGCGGCGCTGGTAAAAGCTCAAAGCGGCAATGATGACGCCATCATGGTCATGCTTCCCGCTGATCATGTGATAAGAGATACCGAGTCAATGCTAAAAGTAATTAAAGACAGCGCGACCGTTGCGGCAGACGGTTCTATTGTAACAATAGGTATTACGCCATCATTTGCCAGTACCGGATACGGATACATCCATTGCGGCGAACAAACTGAAACCAAAACCGAAACAAAATTTTTCAAGAGTCTTGGCTTCAAAGAGAAACCGGAAATCAGCACGGCGGAACGCTTTGTCGAATCCGGAGACTATAAATGGAACAGCGGTATGTTCGTGTGGTCGGTTAAGACTATTACTGAAGCTTTTGAAAAATACGCGCCTGAACTGGCGAAAATGACGGAAAAACTTTATCAAGCGGCAGCCAATGGGAATATAGAAGATACTCTGGCGACAGAATACGATAAATGTGAAAAAATATCTATTGACTACGCGGTAATGGAAAAAGTTGATAACGTACTGGTTGCGGAATGTTCCTTTGACTGGGATGACGTAGGCAGTTGGACGGCACTGAGAAATCAGATCAGGCCTGAGGACAACAATAATGTGGTCAGGGGTTTACACGAATCACTCAACACCAGGGACTGCATCATCGTCGGCGACGCCAAACATCTGATAGCCACAGTTGATGTACAGGATTTGATCATCGTCCACACCGATGACGCGACACTCATATGCAATGCGAAGTCAGCGCAGAAGATAAAGGAGCTTACCTCTCTGATAGGCGAAAAACCGGAACTGGCAAAGTTTCTGTAAATCCTTGAAGGAGCGTATAAAAAGTGCCTACTTCTGTGTTTCTGATGAACATTGGCAATACCAACACCGAATATTCCATAGCGAAAGCCGGGATAATAGGAGTATCAGGAATTATACCTACGCGGGAATTGACCGCAGATATAGTTCCAAAGGGAATGGCTTTGGCGGTGGCGTCGGTAGTGCCCGAGGCATCGGTCATACTCAAAACACTGAATCCATTTTTTATAAGCACGAAAATCCGCACTGGAGTGGACTGGTCAAAAGTGGACAATTCGACAATCGGGGCTGATCGTGTCGCCAACGCGATACACCTGACTCATGAATTTTCCCTTCCTGGGATATGTATTGATTTCGGTACCGCCATAACTTTTGAAGCGGTGGATGGCAATGGATATTTTGTTGGCGGGAGCATTGCTCCGGGCAGGCATCTGCTCCGCAAAGCACTCCATGATTACACCGCGCAACTACCTATGATAGAATTGTTTGATGATATTCCAGAAAGCGGATGTAATACTCTTGACGCCATGCGTATCGGTATTGATGGCGGAGCCATAGGAATGGTGGAAAAGCAAATGGAACTGCTGGCGCATCAGTTGGGAGAACCGGCAGAGGTGATTGCCACAGGCGGAGACGCGGCGTTTTTCCTGAAACACATTCCCTGGCTCAAATCCGGCGGTAAAGATTTCACTATCAAAGGGATACTTAAGGCATGGGAGCTCAACTGTGAAAGTTAAAATTTGTGGAATAAAGACAAGTGAAGACATTGATACAGTATTAAAAGCTGGAGTTGACGCTATTGGATTTCTAGTCGGTCAAGTCCACAAATCGCCTGATTTCATACTTCCCAGCACAGCCGGACGACTGGCAGCAGCGCTCCCGCCTTTTGTAACGCCGGTACTGGTAACACATCTAAATTCAGTTGAGGAAATAATCGATATAGTCGCAAAAAGTTCCATCGGTACAGTTCAACTTCACGGTAATCTTACTCCGGAACAGGTAAAGGAGATCAGCGACAAGCTCCCTCCGGGAGGAAAAATAATCCTTGCCACTTACATCAACAAAAGCAATACGCCGGATATACTGGAATATTATCCTTTTATCAGCGCGGTGCTGTTGGATGCGTTTAATGAAAGCAGAGACCGGATTGAGACTGGTAGCCCTGTTGAATACTGCTGGGAAGCAGCCGCGGAGTTCATAAAAACATGTTCTGTTCCGGTCATACTTTCCGGCGGATTGAATCCCGCCAATCTTAAGGAAGCGCTCACGGCATGTAAGCCTTATGCAGTGGATGTAAACCGCGGGGTGAAGGAAAATCATGGTGGAAAATGTTGCTTGTTTCATTGCCGGTCATTTGTCCGCACCGCACGACTGGCATCGCAAGAGCAGGAATAATATGGTTCTTCTCAGGCTCTCACCTTAAGACCACGATGTAAAAAAATATCCACTGCATTTGCCAGGCGCTCCGAGTTTGGCGGATAAATGCCAGTAAGTTTATAATCAAGTTTAAGCTCCTGCCATTTATACTCTCCTATCTGGTGAAACGGAAGTATTTCAACCTGACTTACATTGCCCAGAGAAGCGCAATAATCCGCCAGCTCGCCAAGCATGATGTCGTCGTCAGTAAGCCCAGGAACAAGAACATGACGTATCCACACCGGAATATTTCGCGACGCCAGATACGCCGCAGTTTCCAGGGTATTATGCAACTCACGTCCGGTAAGTGTTTGATAAACATCATCGCGAATAGCTTTAATATCCAACAGCACCAGATCGCTATACTCGAACACCTGAGCCGAATGTCTCAACGCGGCATACCCGGAAGTGTCAAGCGCGGTATGAATGCCACGGGTGCGACATTCACGCAACAACGCCGCGGTAAACTCTGGTTGCATCAGCGGTTCACCGCCGCTGAGAGTTACGCCACCGCCGGAAAAACGCATGTAGGAACGGTATTTGACTATTTCATTAACAACCTCGCCGACGCTTACCACCCTGCCCCCGGAAGCTGACCAGCTATCCGGGTTGTGACAGTATTGGCAACGCAAGGGACAACCTTGCAGAAAAACCACGAAGCGTAATCCGGGACCATCCACAGTACCGCAGCTCTCGTATGAGTGAACTCTCCCGGAGCATTCCATATTATATTCAGCTATAGACATTTATATTATATATGCTCATGAAAAGTACGATTAATCACATCCTCCTGCTGCTCCCGGCTAAGGCGGATAAAATTAACCGCGTAGCCGGAAACCCGCACCGTCAATTGAGGATACTTATCCGGATTATCCATAGCATCCATGAGGGTTTCACGGTCAAAAACGTTTACATTGATATGATGTCCGCCATCGTAAAAATACCCATCGAGCATAGCCGCGAGGTTATGTATCCGGTCATACTGATCCTTGCCCAAAGCATGCGGAACAATCGAGAAAGTATACGATATTCCATCTTCAGCGTCGTCGTATGGAAGCTTAGCGACCGACGCCATCGAAGCGATTGCGCCATTTTTATCCCGTCCGTGCATGGGATTAGCTCCGGGAGCGAAAGGCTCACCTGCCTTTCTGCCATCAGGCGTATTTCCCGTTTTTCTGCCGTAGACAACGTTGGAAGTGATCGTCAGGATTGACATGGTTGGTTCAGCCTGGCGATATGTTATCTGTCCGCGCAATTTACTCATAAAGCGGCTTACCAGCTCGCAGGCGATCTTATCCACTTGCTCGTCATTATTTCCGAAAGCGGGAAATTCTCCTTCAATTACGAAATCCTCAGCCATACCTGAATCATTTCTGATAACTTTGACTTTAGCGTATTTCATGGCGGAAAACGCGTCGGCGACTACCGACAGACCGGCTATGCCCCCCGCCATTGTACGCTTAACTTCCGGCACATGAAGCGCCATCTGCAAACGCTCATAAGAATATTTATCGTGCATATAATGAATAACATTCAGGGTATTTATGTACAACTTTGCCAACCAGTCGCAAACCTCGTCAAAGCGTGCCATAACAATATCATAGTCCAGATATTCACCTGTCAGCGGAACAGATTGGGGAGCTATCTGAACGCCGCTTTTCTCGTCTTTTCCGCCGTTGATGGCGTACAACAGGGCTTTGGCAAGATTGCAACGAGCCCCGAAAAATTGCATCTGTTCCCCTATGGGCATAGCTGACACACAACAGGCGATACCGTAATCGTCTCCGAAACGCGGTCGCATCAGATCATCATTTTCATACTGTACGGTACTGGTGGCGATGGAGACTTTAGCGCAAAAGTGCTTGAATGCCTCGGGCAGCTGTTCCGACCACAATACGGTAAGATTAGGTTCCGGCGCGGAGCCGAGCGTATATACAGTATTCATAAAACGCATGGCGGTACGGGTGGTAAGCGGTCTGCCATCGCAGCCCATGCCGCCAAGTGCTTCAGTAATCCAAGTGGGATCACCGGAAAAAAGTTCATCATAAGCGGGGGTACGGAGAAAGCGAATTATTCGCAATTTCATTACAAAATGATCAATGAGCTCCTGCGCTTCGCGTTCACATATTTTTCCGGCTGCAATATCGCGCTGGATATATATATCGAAAAAATTGGAGACTCTACCGAGAGACATTGCGGCGCCATTCTGCTCCTTTACCGCGCCAAGGAAAGCAAAATACGTCCATTGTATGGCTTCGCATGCGGTTGCGGCAGGCACACTTATGTCAAAGCCATAGGACAAAGCCATCTGCTTGAGCTGATGCAAGGCGCGGGTTTGTTCAGAAAGTTCCTCGCGCAAACGTATGGACGGCTCGTCCATAACATCCAGACCGATAAAACTCTTCTGCTCCATTCGTTCTTCAATGAGCGCGTCGACGCCATAAAGAGCCACCCGACGGTAGTCGCCGATGATGCGACCTCTGCCGTATGCGTCTGGCAGTCCGGTGATAATGCCGGAGCTGCGTGCTTTTTTCATGGCGCTGTTGTAAACGTCAAAAACGCCGTCATTATGAGTCTTGCGATATTTTGTATATATCTCATGAATTTCCGGAGCGAGTTTATAACCATAAGCTTGCAATCCCTGCTCCACCATTCGCAAACCGCCCTCAGGAATAATACCGCGCTTCAGGGGTTTATCAGTCTGAAGACCGACGATTTTCTCCAATTCGCTGGCGATATATCCCGGCGGATGCGAATCAATAGTAGACACCACATCAGTATCGACATCATAAATACCTTTGGCAGTTTCTATTTTTTTAAGTTCCAAGATCATGCGCCACAGTTCACTGGTGGCGTCCGAAGGCTGTTGCTCAAGAAAAGCGTCATCGCCCTCATAAGGTTCATAGTTATGCTGTATAAAGTCTCTGACGTCGATTTTATCCTGCCACAGTCCGGGCTTAAACCCTTTCCATGCTTCATATATCATTGTGCGCTCCTTTAAAATTACGCTTTTAACAATTTGCGTTAAAAGTACAGCGCAACGGCATATAAATCAACATGGAATAGGGCTTTTTTCCGGCAGTGAGTCAAATTGCTAAAATTTGCTCCGGCTATTATGCCGGAACATAGTTTATGATTTACTCACTTATTTCTCTAAGCTTCACGTCATCAAACCATGCTTTGCCGGTGGCATTGAGCAGGCGCAGACGAATGTATGATCTACCGTCGGCATTGGTTTTTGCGTCGGTCTTAAAATAAAAACCCTGTTTTGTCCAGGGAACAGTTCCAACATATGGACATACCGGAAACCATTCATTTTTAGAGGTATACATATTGACCACCGCTCCAGCGAAGCGTCCGGTACCGACTACGTTTTCGGTTTTGATAAAAAATGTCAAGTGGTATTTAGAGTTTCCTGAAAAATACTTAACATGTTGGCGTGCAAATGCTTGAATGCATGCTATATTATCTTTGCCGCAGGCTTTTTG
>JAFGXT010000336.1 GCA_016936495.1 Victivallales bacterium | reverse complement strand
GCGCAAAAACGGCCTGAAAGAAAAAAGCGTCACCATAGATGCTCCCGGAAAACATGTGATCGTTTTTTTGGCCGTAGAGTATCCGGTCGATATTAAAGATACTCTGGCGGTAATAGCTGTGCATGATACCGACGGCGGCGTAAGTAAATTCCATTTCAGGGCTAGACATTTATTTCCGCTTGCCTATAAGCAGAAAGGAGAATGGACATTGTGTGCCTTTCCCTCGGTTATCCCCGGAAGTCCAAGGATCATGGCGATGGAGTGGAAATCACCCGGGAATGCCAAGGCTGATAAACTCGAAGTGACTGCCACACCTGACGGAATTGAATCCGGTCTTGTCATCGTAGGTGGCGGCAGCTATTGACAAAGCTGTTCCGGCAGAAGCGCAGGTGCTTTGCGTCAAGTATATGGCGCAAAGCACTTCATCTTTGACCTTGTTAATGTAAAATCCCTCGACTGGGCGGCATGAAGTACATTCGACAGATTCAATTTATCGGACAACGAGCTTAACGACCTGAAACTGACACTTACCACCGGCATTCTCATAAGCGTATGCGTGGACCTGTTCTATGCGTGCATGGCATGGAGAACATACATCGGCAGCGGCTCCATAACCGCAATGGGCGCATGGCTGTTTTATTACGGACACCGCAAAGCGGCACGCCTGAAACATGCCACAGAAAACCCCCGCAATCAGCAACAGCAATAAATCGCCAAAACACAGACAGAGAGCGCAAGACTTTAGTCGCCAGACATAATGGTTCTGATAGTTTCTGCCAATTGCCTGCCGACTATAGGCTTGTGTACTACGATGCATACGCCGATATTGGTAATGCGTTCCTCGGAGGTAACATTATTATAGCCGGTACATATGACTACCGGGATATCCGGACGGATCTTTTTGATCTCTTCCACCAGCACATCCCCGGTCATTCCAGGCATAGTAAGATCACTGACGACCACATCAAAATCATCCGGACTGCTCTGAAAAAGTTTCAGCGCCTGAGTGCTGTCGGATATACCGGTAACCTTATAACCGTATGCCTCCAGAGCTTCCTTGTTCAATTCCACAAGTATTTTCTCATCGTCAACAAAAAGTATACGTTCGTTTCCACTCAGTTTCTGTTTATCATCATCATTCTCAATTTTTACCGGGGTTGAAGTTTCTGTCCGGACATCAAGATCCAGAACCGGCAAATATACAGTAAAGGAAGAGCCCTCGTTTATGCGGCTTCTGATATTTATAGCTCCTCCCAAACTACTGACAATGCCGTGAACTACAGAAAGCCCCATCCCGGTGCCCTCCCCCAGATCCTTGGTTGTGAAAAAGGGTTCAAAAACCCGTTTCTGCGTAATCTCGTCCATTCCGTGCCCGGTATCCTCTACTTTAAGGCATACATATCTGCCGCAACTGAGTCCGGGCAACTCTTCCGCCTCGCGTTCTGTGACGTAGGCGTCCTCAAGGGTAACAGTAAGAACGCCATAGCCATCCATTGAATGACTGGCGTTGGTACACAGATTAAGCATAATTTGATGCAATTGCGTGGGGTCTGCCGCCACCATTGATTTGGACTTTATGTAGCGGCGTATCTCTATTGACGAGGGTAGCGAAGCACGCAGCAAATTACAAGCTTCCTTTACCACTGTACCAAACTGCACCGCATCCTCTTTCAACTGCTTCTGTCTACTGAACGCGAGTATCTGAGAGACCAGGTCGCGCGCACGGTTTCCTGCTACGGCGATCTTTCTTATATATCTTTCGGTTTGAGCCGGATCGCTTTCCACTTCTTTGACAGCCAGGTTGGCATATCCCAGGATTGCGGACAGGATATTATTGAAATCATGCGCGATGCCTCCGGCGAGTGTGCCTATGGCTTCCATCTTATGAGACTGGCGCAACTGCTGTTCAAGTTTCTGTTCATGGGTTATATCGCGCAATATCCCGGCGTAACATGTAGCTCTTCCGCCCTCGTTAAATACCGGAAAAATTGTTCCTTTAATGGTAAATACTTCACCAGTCTTTCTGGCGAAAACTAAAGATCCAGTCCAGGAGCTGCCAGATTGCAGATGCTCCCATATCTCTTTGTATTTAGGCTCTTCAAGCCTGTCACCGCTGAAATCCTGAGGTTGACGGTTCATGACCTCACTCAAAGTATAACCGGTGATCTTCTCAAACGCGGGATTTATATAAAACATCTTACCGTCAAGGTCGGTTACCATGATGATTTCTTCAGCTTGAGCCACCATTGTCGCCAATCTGCATATATCATCCTCGGCGCGTTTCTGATCGGTAAAGTTAAGCAGGATACCCTCCACTACATCCTCACCGTCATGCTCGATGATATTCACCCATATCTTCACAAAAATAGAATTTTCAGCCCGGTCAGTCAGTTCAAAATCCAGTCCACCGGAGCGCATGGGATTATCCAGGAAATCCTTGTATCTTGGGGATTCACTCCAACCGGAAAGTTTGCTGTTATATTTGAATTCTTCTACCGTTTCACAGCCAAAAATACGCAAAAAAGCCTCATTCATAAGTGAAAATTCCGGGCGTTCAGCTTTGGAATGACGATATACGCCAACCGGAAGCGTCATAAGCATGTGTCGGTAACGCTCGCGACTCATACGCAATTGATTTTCGGCTTCCACGCGCATCGCCCGGTCATTCTCCAGACGAACCATCATATTATTCAGTTCCCCGGCAAGCTCGCTGATTTCTCCGGTACCCTTGATTTTCAGTCTGGCGGAAAGATCCATATCCCCGTTTATCCCGCGGGCGTAGTTACCAATGCTCAATATTGGAGACACCACGTTTCGACGAATAAAGCAACTAAAAACAAAGAGCATAACTACGCCGATGATAAACCACAACATCATGGAAAGACGCATCGCTTCAGCGCCGACAATAGTATGTTTCATCGGTACTTTTGCCTTGATCATAAACGATCTTACGCCTTTCAGGTCAGGGAGAATGTAATAGGCATAAAGCATACCAGCTTTCTCGTCCATAGACACATAAGGTGTATTTGCTTCCAGATTATTAGCTACTTCAGTGTCCCGTTCGCTCAGCATGCTCTCATTAAGGACATACAGCTCGAAGCGCACTTTGGTCTGATCAAACAAACGGTCAAGGACATTCTTGTCAATAAATTTCCCCATTATAATAGTCCCTCTGGACTTGCCGCTGCAATCACTTTTTATAATACGTCCGGCACAGATTATCATCGGCTGGAGCTGGGTGTAGACTATGCCACTGATGATTTTATGACTTCTGGTGCCTGGAAGCAGAACACTGTCAGGATTCCAGGGAGTAAGAGGAAACTCTGGCATTTTGATTTCCTCCCCATTCTTAATGGTTTTCCCCCATATAACATCACCCTTGGTGTTAATGATATAAATAAGATTAAGACCGGTGACGGCATAGGTTTCATTGAGCAAAGTGGCGGCGACGAACTTCTGATTACGATCTTTGACAAATTCATAGGTATCGTTCCATGTTCCCCAGTCCTCCAGGAGTTTTGCCACCGCCAATTCCTCGCGCTTTATTGCCGCGATGCTGCGCATGACGTCATCTTCAGCCTGATGATATTCTATATCTACAAATTTACTGTACACCGTATATTTTTGTATAAAAAACGATCCCAGAGCAAAAACAATCACCAGAACAAGCAACAAACCCCTGATTTTATTCTGAATCTTCATTCGGTCTCCTCTACCCTATAATGAAATATACTCCCTTTATACGATATGATTATACACTGACAAATAAAAAAATCTATAATCTGAACATTAAAAATTGAGCCATTGCCTGATAAAAGTTAAAATATAACTTTCAGCACGGCAAACACGGATATTTTTCGCATATGAGCTTGTAAATCATTCTCATGATTATTATAGTTTGTCTCATACTATACATTTCAAGAGGATCGGAGCAAAATGCCCTTTAAATTTTATTGCCGGAACTGCAATCAGAAACTGGAAGCGCCAAAAGAACTTTACGGTGCTGAAATTGATTGTCCGCAATGCGCCGCATCCCTTAAAGTGCCAGATCCTGAGATAATGATAGAGAAACAGCCGGAAGATCTGTCCAAAATCTCAATGGCATGTCCAGTATGCGCCTTTCCCGCGCTGAAAATGCCTTCCGGTTCTTACGGCACCGCCGAATGTCCCGGCTGCGGAAGCAAAATACCATTACTAAAAAATACTGACGTCGATAATTCAGAACTCCCGGTGCTGGAGGAATATTATATAACAAGAAGGCTTGGCGTCGGTGGCGCGGGCAGCGTTTATGAAGCCCGGCAGGTAAAACTTAACAATCGCAGCGTAGCGATCAAAATACTGTCTGAAGAGCTGTCCTCAAGTTGGGATATTTCAACTGAGATATCAGCACTGGTGCGTCTTTCGCACCCTTATATTGTACGAATTTTTGACGTAACCCATACTGACGCCATCAAGGGTTTGGTCATGGAGCTTGTAACCGCTCCGCACTGTGCCCCACTGAGCCTGCGTGATATCATGACCGCCAACAACGGCACGCTTCCTGTTGAGGCAGCTGTTAAGACCGCTCAGACCATATGCAACGCTCTTGATTACGCCCACCGCCAGAACGTACTGCACCTGGATCTAAAACCCGAAAACATACTTGTAGATCACCTCGGCATGTTGCGGATAATGGACTTCGGCATCGCCCGTCTGCACGAACCTCCGCCAGCGACTAAACCAGTAAAAATACGCATAAAGACCTTATCCGACTCAGACATATACGGTACTCCCGGATACATCGCGCCGGAACGTTATGACCTTTCAGTCAAAGCCGCGCCCTCCATGGACGTATTCTCTCTGGGCGCGATTCTCTATGAGATGCTGACCGGAGAAGTACCTGGAGGACGCTTTCAGCTTCCCTCGGAAATAAATCCCCAGATGCCCAAAATACTTGACGCCGTAATCGAATCATCTTTAAGTTTCCATGCAGCCAAACGCTATCAGACCATGGCGGAAATGGGCGAAGCCCTGAGCAACACCTTAAAAATCATCCGTGCCGGAGGTTCTCAGACCAGCAAGCATCAACATATTGATCCGCCCCGCGTAGGTGATGACACGATGAGAATACGCCGTCCGGATCTATCTGTTTCCAACGGTGTCGAACTGTCGCTGGACAATGGCAAAGTCCCGGAGCCAAAACATAGGAGATTCGGCGCGGTAACCTATATCCTTATCGGGATGCTGTGCGCCTTCATCATGGTGATGGCGTCAATTTCTCTGATAAAACCCTCCGGGGAGGAATCTGAAATATCTCCAGCTCCGCCGCGTCCACTCATCACCAATCAAATTACCACGCCTCCAGCGGAAAGTATAACGCAGAATACAGCGAAAAAAACTCTTACGGCTGAAGAAATTTACAACAACTATCTCAATCTTTACTGGGGGAATGCCGCCGGACGCGATGCCGAGCGAGCCTTTGCCATGCTCAAGCAGGCGGCGGACATGAAACACCCTCCGGCAATCAACCGCCTGGCTGAAATGTTTTTCTACGAAGAATCCGGCTTCAAAGATGACATACAGGCGCTAAAACTATTCACAGAGGCGGCGAAACTCAATGACCCGCGAGCCATATATAACCTCGGAGAATGTAGCTTCTATGGTCTATGCGGAGCAAAACAGGATTACGCTCAGGCGGTTAAATATTATATCGCAGCTTCAGACATGGGCAGTCCCGAAGCTACATTCGCACTGGGACGCTGCTATCGGGACGGCAAAGGAGTTACCGCCAACGCCACACGCGCGCTACTGCTGTTCCGTCAGGCGGCGGCACAGGAATATGCCCCGGCTCGAGAAATAATCGCCAGCTTGGAACCCCCGTCCACGGTTAAATGACTGCATCACCCAAAAATCAATTATTGACCTTAGATCTGTCAGGTATTCCTGATGGTGACGCTCTAGTCATCGGCAGAGACAAAAACTGTGATCTGATCATCGACTCTCCTGAAATATCCGGCAAACATCTGCAAATATCCCTCAAGACCGAAGGCGCGTTCATCCGTGATCTCCAATCCAGAAAAGGCACACTTATCAATGGACGCAAACTCAAAGGTATAGTCAGACTCAATAACGCCGACAAAATAGAGATCGCCGACCACTCCTTTGTAATCAAACTCCCGGAACGGCTGTGCATGACCGGATGCGGAATATCCTTGAGAAATATTCACGCCCGGGTCAGCGATAAAACTATTCTAGAAAACATCTCACTGGACATCCAACCCGGAGAATTCGTTGGAATAGTAGGTCCCTCCGGTTGCGGAAAATCAACACTGATAAACATTATTTCCGGTACCCGCAATGCCGATGACGGCGACATATTCATCAATGGCTACGAGACCTCCGGCGCCACCCTCCGGGAAAAAGTCGGATATCTGCCTCAAGCCGTAGTCATCCATGAACGCCTGAAATGCCATGAAGTCATGAGCTATGCCAGTGAACTTTATCACGGTGCGCGCAGTCCGCTGGACGCGTTATCAATGACCGGACTTGACGTCTGTAAGGATCAGCTGATCAAAACTCTTTCAGGCGGACAGCAGAAGCGCGCCGGGCTTGCCCAGGAACTGCTTTTCTCCCCTGAACTGCTATGCCTGGATGAAGTAACCAGCGGTCTGGATCCGCTCAGCGAGCAGGAAATGATGTTATTATTCAAACAGCTCAGCGGCAAAGGCAAAACCATATTGTGCATAACTCATTATCCGGAAAGACTGCTGTTATGTGATAAACTGGTGGTACTGCTGGCCGGCAAAATGATTTTCTACGGTACTCCGCTTGAGGCAATGCGACATTTCAATATAGACTCGCTCGAACAACTCTATAGTGTATTGCAATGCCATACACCGGCATACTGGCATGACATTATGCCTAGGCAAGAGCCTGCCGCCCCCCCTGTCCCGACACAAAAAGCTCCGCCCCCGGCGGGTGCAACTAATATTCTAGAACAGCTTTTCCCATTGTTATCAAGAAATATTAAACTCTGGCTACGTTCTCCCGGCGAATTGATCTTCCTGCTATTGCAGGGAATAGTCATAGGCATACTGATTGGATTATGCTTTGGCGGGAAACCGGATGGCATATCCATTGCGGAAACATGCTCCAGAAACAATCAACTGGTGTTTTCACTGGTACTGTCGGCAATATGGATAGGCGCGACTTCCGCAGTGCGTGAGATCGTCAAAGAACGTCGAATACTGGTTCAAGAGGGTCGAAAACGGCTTTCCGCCACCAGCTATGTGCTGTCAAAACTCATTGTCCTGAGTATTATTTCCTGTGTCAACACGCTGATTGTGTCTGCACTGGTGATCGAGTGGACAGGTCTTGACCTTGATGTATCTTCCCTGCTTACATCGCTTTTGCTTACCGCGACGGTGTCTACGGCACTGGGACTAATGGTGTCCGGGCTGAGTTCATCGCAGGAAAAAGCTCTTACAATACTTCCGGTTATGATTATCGGACTGGTAATGTTCTCCGGCGGCATATATGAATTAAAAGGCGGCAGTCTGAAACTGGCGCGTTACGCATCCTATTCCTACTGGGCTTTAAATTCGGCACGCCACAGCCTGCCGCAAAAGATAATCAACGCCCGTGCACCAATAGTAGAAGCACAGGACAATGCTCCTCCCCGCATCCGTATGCGCCAGCTTATGCGTAAACCGCAGAACCGGAGTAAATCTCTCTTGATCGCCGCGTTGTCAGGCATCGCCTTTATCTGCGCAGCCGCCACAGGAGTAAAACATACAATACGCAGAAGCTCATAAAAGAAATAACGACGGGAAGCATATGCCACCCGCCGTTATGATGATAATATCAGACGAACCTGCCGTCCGATTGATTATCCTTTCAGAATAGAAACAGCCTTTTCGCTCTGTGAATCAGTCATATACTGAATCCCTGTTTCTTCCGCGGTCTCACGATTTACAGCCATGATGTCATCACGGGTGATCTCAGAAAGACGGAATTTACGAGCTCCGGCCATGAACTGCTGAAGTCCACATGCGACTTTATCAACATAGCCGTACATAGCAATAGCACCAAAAGGAATGTTGCCCATTTCGTCTGCGCCAACTTTGTCCTTGACATTTTCCCATCCTGCGAATATCTCTTCAGGATAGGTACCGACAGCTTTGACCGACGGCGGAAGTTCGTCCCAATTTCCGTGCAAGCTTGCACGTTTCTCGGGCTTGAATACTCCTTCAATGTTACTGCCAAGGAATCCGGAAATCATCGGCGCGCGTCCAAGACATGCCAGCTTGGTGAAAGGAGCACCAAGAGCAATCGATTTGAACAGATGATCTTCACGGGCGAATCCGCCGGCGAATGCGATGTCTGGAACTTTTTTGCCAGTACTTTCAAGTATTTTACAGTATTCATAAGCTTTGGCATGGAGAGCCAGAGCCGGAACACCCCAATGATCCATCATATTCCAGGGGCTCATACCTGTACCGCCGCCTGCACCGTCAATGGTCAGCAAATCAAGTCCGCCATCGGCCGCACATCGTATAGCCAGAGCCAAAGCTTCCATTCCATAAGCTCCAGTCTTAAGAGAAATACGCTTGTATCCAAGTTTTCTAAGATATGCAATGCTCTCCAGGAAGCCTTTATGTACGTCTTCTGAGCTGGATATATCGGTCGCACCAAGACGGCTGTGGCGCGCAAATGATTTTACCGCACGACTTTCATAAGCATTTTGAACAAGCTTGTCATACGGGTTGGGATCAACCACATAACCACGATCTTTAAGGAATTTAGCATACTCGATAGAGCTCACCTGAATCTCACCGCCGATATCCTTGGCGCCCTGACCCCATTTGAGTTCGATGATAACATTATCGCCATACTTGTTTATAATGTATTCGGCAACTCCATTACGAGTGTCTTCTACATTCATCTGGACGATTATCGCGCCGAACCCGTCATAATAACGCATGTAAGTGTCAATGCGTCGATCCAGTTCCGGAGCACTTACAATTCTGCCGTTTTCAAGAACAGCTTCCTTATCCACACCTACGACGTTTTCTCCAACCACTATAGGAATACCGCTGAGAGCTGCGCCCACGGCAAACGAATCCCAGTAATGCGCAGCAATAAAAGTCGAACCCAAAGCCCCAGTCATCATCGGAACGCGACACTTGGTTTTGATCTCATTACCAAAACTGGTTTCAAGGTTTACATTCGGAAAAACACAATCATCAGGATTGGAGGTCAAACCTTCATTCAAACCATGAGAACCATAGGCATATCCCTGTATACGGAGAGCATGGTAGCCCAAACCCGGTGCAGTCTGATTGGCTGACCCGGCGGTGGTCTTGGGATAATCTCTCGGGTACAACAGTTTTCTACCAACAAGACACGACTGCCAGGTCTCGCATTTCCCTTTACAATCAGCCCGGCACAAGGTACACAGACCGGACTCGCATGCATTGCCGCGATTTACAGTTCCAAGCGCATCATTTGACTTCAGCCATTCAATCATAATTCAATTCTCCTTGTTCATGCTTGCGAAATTGACTCACATACAGTAGCACAAACATCAGCCAGAGAAGCACTTTAACATGCAACTCATTTATTTAGATGGTGTTATGCGCTACAGCCAAAGACACAACCAATGATTTAAAATTTAACGCTACATTGGGTTAAAAGGTTATACGTTTTTGTAATTTTTTCAAGCACAAAAATGTATAAAATTCCATAATTGTTGTAAAAAGCGGCTAAAAAACGAAATTACCCCAAAGTATCTGCCGTAATATTTTTCCTTTCGATATGAGTCCAAAGTTCGACTTGCAGCGCTGTTTTTATTCTTTTTATCAGTCCGAATCAGGCATCATGCAACCTTCTCACATGAACCCTAAATTCCGCATTTCTGCAACTATGTTTTGTTAAAAAATCCTTTTAATCAATAATATATGGCTTGAATTCACTCAAAACATAGTT
>JAFGXT010000335.1 GCA_016936495.1 Victivallales bacterium | reverse complement strand
GCGCGCGTATTTTCTTGTGCTGACGGTTCTCTCCAACCCGGGTGATGGAATAAGATATTTCACAATTGGAAGATTTACGATTTTTTGAAGAATCACTCTTTATCGCGACATTGGTAAGAGACACAGTGTAATCGGAAAACACCTCCAACTCTCCACCTGACCCACCAAAATCAGTATGATAATACCCCTTTACACGGCTCATCGGAATGGTAACGTTACGCCCCTCTTTAGTTATCGTCATCTTACCTCCCTCAATAGACACCACGACAACATCGGAAACAGTTGTTCCGTCCTTCATCATTAGAGTTCCGGCATTCACGCCCGCAAACACGGCAAAAACAGCAAGGGCGGAAATAATCATCGTTCTCATTGCATTTTCCTCTTTTTTATGATTCACAAATAACGCAATTTAACACCACAACGCCAATATCGCAACATTATTTTCATGTAAGGGATAAAAAAAAGCGAGGCTATCGTAAAAATACGATGCCCCGCAATAAGCAGTACAAAAACAGATTACTCGCTCTTGGTCTTAGGCAGACCCAGAACTTTATCGCCATCTTTCCAACGGCCTTCACCGGACAATTTGTCGATACGTTCAAAACGTTTCAGGACGTTTCTTTTCTTTCTAATCTTGCCACCGACTCTCAGACTTGGATGCTGGGACATATTTTTATCTCCTGTTATTTATATTAATTTAAAATTTATTCCGATTTTCAAAGCTATTAATATCCACTGATTTTCCAGACTTTCAAGTTTTATTATCAACAAAAATAAGCTTTTTTATCAAAACCGGGGATGTTTTTCAGAAAAAGTCAAACTATAATAAAGCCTAATCATAAAAAACCGGAGCACCACATGTTAAAATATACCCTGCTGCTGATGACACTGGCAGCTTTGACCGTAAGCGCCGAAAGTATCGATTTGAATATTCTTCAGACCAGCGATATACACGGCAGACTGGGACGAGACGACGTCATACGCATAGGCTCGATCATCACTGAATCCAGACAAAAAGCAAGTCCGGAGAATACTTTACTGATAGATTCCGGCGATCTCACCCAGGGCACCTTTTCAGTCCTGAAAACCGATGGAATGCTGGCAATTGATTTTCTCAACGCCTTTAAATACGACGTATGGGTTCCCGGCAATCATGAACTTGATTACAAACTTGATCTGCTTATCCGACAGAGCCGGGAGTTCAAAGGCGCCTGCCTGGCGGCAAACATTGAGTTTACCGGAGCTAGAAAAATATTTCCGGCATGGCGGATGTTTGAACGGCAGGGACTGAAAATCGCCATCATCGGACTCAGCTTCCCCTTTCTCAAACGCCTGCCGCTTAAAGAAGAAAAAAGCTTCACGCTGTGCGATTACATTCCCACACTGGAACACCTTATGCCGGAGGTGATGAAATACCGCCCGGACATAATCCTCCTGGCAGTTCATTACAGCGTCAACATGTCATATAACAACGACGACAACAGTTTATTCGCCGTCGCCTCCAAGTTTCCCCAGATCGACCTTATCCTCGGCGGGCACACCCACCAGGTCATATCCGGACGCAAAATCGGTCGGGGTACATGGTACGTCGAACCGGGAATGCACTCTCAAGGCGTCATGGAAACAACATTGACCTATAACGTCTCCGCCCACAGAGTATCCCAGACAACCTCCCGATTTATCACCGCCCCGCAGTCCGGCGTCCACTGCCAGTATCCGCCGTCAATGGCACACAAACTTCAAGCGGTAAAAACCGCCGGCAGCAAAATCACAGGTTACATCCCGGAAACCAGAGACAACGGCGAACAGCTCCGGAATATAACCGCGAAAGCCATAATGGAAGCCACCGGAGCGGACATCGCTTTCATCACTCCGCCCCGACGCAACGCGGTACTGACAGGCATCGTCACCGAGGAAAAACTTTTTAACGCCTACCCCTACAACGACCCGCTTATGACGATGGAGTTGTCCCGCGCGCAAATCGAAGAAATACTTCAAGAACAGCTTACCCGCAAATCCCATTACACCCAGAGCCCCTATAACATAGATTATACATTCAACTCCGCCACCGGGAACGTCCGCGTCAAGGCTCAGCCCGGACGCAAAACCTGGAAGTGTGTAATGAGCGGCTACACCATCGGCAACGCCAACCGCTGGTTCCCCGTACTTCATCGCATCGCCTCAAAAGAATCCCCGGCAGTCGATACCGGCATCCTAATCCGCACCGCAGTCAAAAACTATATCCACAAACACCACCCTTATTCCCAAGGTAAATAATTCACTTGAGTTCCCGCGCAAACGGGGCACTGAACGATTACCTATCTCCTGCGTTCCCGGATTCAGTCTGTAATCGAACTTGCAATCGGTGTTCAAGGGTTTATAGTAAACCAATGGGCTAAGTTTGCAGCTGCCTGCAAGAAATTCAAAAATATGCAATGTACCACTTGTGAAATCAATCAAAAACAATAAAGCAAATGAATAAAGAAACCAAGTATTGACGGTCAGCAACTCGACTGTAATATATACATTTCATTATATTGAAATATGTAAATAATCAAGCGGGAAAGGGGAGCATTTTGAAAAAGAAAACAATTTCAGGAATTTTATTCGGGGCGGCGCTTTTATTAATCGTAATTTTTTTTACGACACATAACAAAAAAACTCATTCAAAACAAAAATTAACAGTAGGTTTGTTCCTTGCCCCGCCTTACAGCTTTCGCGCCGACACAGACACCGGATATTCGGGTTTTGACGTTGAGTTGCTTAATGCTCTTTCCACCCAGATGAATATGCAAATTGAATATCAGGAAATTGAATTTGATGACACATTTGACTTGCTGAACAAAGGAAAAATAGACTGTGCTCCAGGAATGACAATTCGCACTTGGCGAGAAAAAACCATCGACTTCAGCTGGCCTTACAATAAAGTCGGCATTCAATTAATGAAACGGGTTGAAGATGACAGTATACGGGGAGTCAATGATCTCAAAGGAAAAACTATAGGTACAACATCTTACTCCGGCTCTCCCGGAACTTATTGTCGGGATATTGCGAACAGAGAGGGAATCGCCGAAATTAAATATTTCAAATCATACAGAAAACCTTACGACAACCTTATGGAGGGAAAGGTAGACGCCGTCATAGCCAATCATCACGTTAATTTATACTATCAGCATAAAACACAAGGTCGTTTGGTATGCGTTGGAGACTTGCTGACCCAGGAGTTTTTCGGTATCGCCGTAGCCAAAGGCAACAACAGTTTGCGACAGAAGCTCAACCAAGGCATGCAGAAGATAATGGCGTCAGGGGAATATGCCCACATTTACAATAAGTATATTAAAGATTTTTTTGATGAACAATTTACGCAGCAACAAAATATCCTTAATCGCGAATTGGTCGTCGGCTATTTCATTTTCCCGCCGTATTGCATTGAGGATTCCCAAAGCGGGGAATTATCAGGGTTTGACGTCGAACTTCTCAGAGCCATTGCAAAAGATCAGAATTTAAAACTTACCTTCCGGAAAATTCCGTTTCACAATATAATTAATCTGCTTAAAAAACAGAACGTTGATTTAGTGATTGGTCTTAGCATCACTCCTGAGCGAGAACAATATATCGACTTCAGCTGGCCTTTCAATCTGGTTTCTCACCAACTGGTAGTTACAAGTGAAAGCAACATCAAGTCAATTTATGATTTACAAGGAAAAAGCGTGGGATGCTGCCTTGGTACCGCTTTTGATTACTGCACAAAGTTAAAAGCAAAAGGAATAGTGGAAAAAGTTGTTCTATTTGATGATTTCGATAAATTGTTTCAGGCTCTTATATCGGACAAAATAGACGCCATCATAAATGAGATTCCAGTGAATATCTACTATATGAACAAATATGCCGGGGATCTAAAAAGCGTAGGCGAAAGACTTACCCGGGAATATATCGGATTCGGCTTACCCCAGGGAGCCGAATCCTTGGAAAAATGTATAAACAAAGGAATCAACAATGTGATGGCTTCCGGAAAATATTCTCAAATATATGAAATTTTCCAGAGTCGACCAAATATGAGAATGAATCCGCAAATTGAAGAGATTAAAAAAATCGAAGACATGCCAGACCAGAAAGAAACCATGCATCCAAAGGAGGATTAAATAATGCGCATAAGACTTCTATTATTACTGACTATCGCATTATGTCTTTGTCTTTGTGTTTGTGTTCGCGGCGGCGACAAAGATACCGATATTTTTTCTGGTCATGACTTACCTCAGCTGGAAATAGACGAAAATGAAAACAGTCAGGAAATCATAAGAAAGTTTTTTGAATCAATTTCCACCCGCTGGGCAGGCGGTTATGTGGAGAAACTCAAATTGGAAGGCGACAAAAGCATTAACATGCTTGAACGCGTCTTTAACAAACAGCAGACAAGAGCCGAAATCCGCTTGTTTGAACTCCAGCAGTTAATCAATAGTCAACCTGACTACGCCCCGTATTTCGCTTCCTTTTATTTTCGTCAGTTAGCTGACTTAAGAGATTCATTTAAGCATTTACAGGAATCCCTGCAACGATTCCATATGGAGCTCCGCATTACCTATAATGAACTTGCGAACAGTGTGCAAATGGTAAAATCGTTAAATACTCCACAACCTGAATTACATTGGCAAAAGAATTGGATTTCCTATAAAGTGGATCCTTTAGTAAACTTATATCAAACCTGGCTGATCAGGGTATCCTGCCTTATAGCCCGTGCCCAGTATTTTCAGGAACAGCTGGAAGCGGTCTATACAGAAGAAGAAAAAAGTATTCAGGATCAACACCGCAATTACTATACTTATCGCTTCGAATTTCTGGGTCATACTCTTAACCAGGGATTCTTTAATATTTTACAAGGAACTCTATTGAAGTTCAAAGAGTGGAAAAACATCACTGCCCCTATGACTTTGAATGTTATTTCCCCGAACTCACAATTTTACAATATTCTACTAAGCAATATGTTACTCTGTGTTTTACCTGCCGTTGTTCTCGCATTTTTCTTATACAGAAAATTCAGAATCAAATTTAAACAATTTCTAGCGCCGTACATCTGTGCGTGGGCAGGAATTTATTTCATCTCAGCAATTTTTTTTCTTCCAAGCACCAATGATATTATGTTTCTTTCCTTTGCAGGTTTTTTCATCATCAACGCATGCAATGACGGAGCTTGGATTATACGAAAAAATAACTTATGCTTTAAAGGGATGAATCCACTTGCTTTAACTCCTTATATTTTGATAACAATTGACTTAATGACCAGCACACAGGCTCCTGTCAAAGTACTGTTGCTTGCAATAATGATTCTGAGTCTTTTTGAATTATGCTGGATTGTTTTCATCTTTTCCCGCTATAAACATTCTTTAGCCGAGAAAATCCATGGTGGAGCAATTATGACCACAGGCAGTCTCTTTTCACTTATCGCCGCATACCTGGGATATCTCTACCCGGCAATGTTAGTTATTGTAACGGCAAGCCTTACATCCTGTGCTCTTTACGCCGGCAGTACATTCTCCCAGTTTCTGGTTGAATCAGTAAAAAAAACATCCCGGCAACAGATTATCACCAACTTGGTTTTTACTCTGATAATCCCATTGCTTTGGTTAGGACTGATTATGGGCTGCATACGCTGGGGAGGCTGTATATTCAATGCCGAACGGCTTTTGGAAATAACCTTCAGTTCCAACTTCATACCTCCTGGATTTAATATAAACATAAGCCCCAAAAATATCCTTTATTTAATAATAGTAGGGCTTCTACTAAAATTCTTTCTAGCTTGGCTCAGGCATATGGTTGAAATAGTCAATGACTTCAGAAAATACGATCCCGGCGCTATTTTATCTGCTTTTTTAATATTCCAATATCTATTCTGGGGATTTTATATTATTTACTGCCTGAATTCATTGAACATAGACTGGCAACGTATAATGTATGTCGTCGGAGGATTGAGCGTTGGTCTGGGATTTGCGCTGAAAGAACTGCTTGAAAATTTTGTCTGCGGCTTAATACTTTTGGTCGGCAAAGAAATCAGACCGGGCGACATCGTGGAATTTGACGGCACTTGGGGAACTGTAAACAGTCTGAATATCCGCTGTACTTTTATACGTACTTTCGACAATGCGCTTATTACTTTGCCAAACACTCAGGTTGTTTCAAAGAATTTCCGGAACTGGACTCTGAATGGTCACGTCATGCGTCACCAGCTGGAAGTTGGAGTCTCCTATGATACAGACGTAAACCGCACGATGGAACTCTTGTACAAAGCCGCTCATGATTGTAATCTTATTTTAAAAGCACGGGATCCGGAGGTACTATTTGTCAATTTTGGCGACAGCGCCATGATTCTCCGCTTACGTTATTGGATTCATGTGGACAATGTAACAAAGGCACCAAGCCAGATCAGGCAGAATATCATTACATCATTCCGGGAAGCCGGTATTGTCATTGCATTCCCACAATTGGATGTTCATATTGACGGTCTGCCCAAATAGTTTCATGCGGAAAAAGCAAACGCCATTTCACGCGAAAAACCTCAGGGAGACTTGCACAAATCGGCGGAACGAACTATATTCCGCGTAGTCGCCTTATCATGACAAACATTCAAAATTGGATATGAACATAGATACTTCAAAATACAACAACATCGCATGTTTGCTGACGGAAATGGCACAGACCTATCCGACACGTGAAGCGCTGGTGGAATCGGTTTCCGTCGGCAGTGCGTTCGATGTAAAATACAAAAGTCTCACGTTCGCGGAACTGGAAAACCTGTCCAACGCCTACGCCCGGTTGTTCGCCGAAAACGGCGTCGGCAAAGGCTGCCGCACGTTGATGATGATGCGTCCGGGACTGGAATTCACAGCGGCAGTGTTCGCGGCATTCAAGGTTGGAGCGGTACCGATACTTATAGACCCAGGCATGGGACGTTCAAACTTTCTTGAATGTGTGAGATCGACCGCGCCTGAGGCGCTTGTTGCCATCAGTGCGGTTCACTGGCTTAAATATATTTTCAAAAGCAGCTTTAAAAGCGTAAAACACTCGTTTTCATTCGGCGCCTGCCCCCCCTCATGGGGTCTGATGAGACTGGAAAAAGCAGCCACCGCCGACAGCATAAAACAAACCGGCGCGGCGTTGTTTGAGACCGCCGACACCACGCCCGAAGATGAAGCGGCAATACTGTTCACCACCGGCAGCACCGGTCCGCCCAAAGGGGTGGTCTATACACATCAGACCTTTCTGGCTCAGGTGGCGATAATCAGTAAAGTATACGGCGTAACACCACAGCACGTGGACATGTCCGGCTTTCCGCTGTTCGCGCTGTTCGCTGTAGCGATGGGCATGAAATCGGTCATTCCCAAAATGGACTTCACACGTCCGGCAAAGGTAACGCCGCAGATAATCATCAACACAATAAGGGATCACAACGTATCATTCTCTTTCGGCTCCCCCGCGCTGTGGCTGACTATGGCAAACTACTGCCGCCACAACAAAATAAAAATGCCGACCCTGAAAAAAGTCCTCATGGCTGGAGCTCCGGTAAACGCGGCGCTGCATAAAGCGGTCAAAGCGATAATCGCTCAGGACGCGGAGACCATGGTGCCCTACGGCGCCACCGAAGCATTGCCGATAAGTAATTTCAACGGCACGGAAATGCTCAATAAGACCGCGAAAAAGTCCACTTCCGGCGAAGGCTACTGCGTCGGTTACGTCAATGAAGGACTTGAGATCAAAATAATAAAATCAATAGATAAAGTCATCCCCAAATGGGATGAAAGTCTGGTTCTGCCTGTCGGGGAACGTGGCGAAATAGTGGTAAAAGGCAAAGTCGTTACCCGTGAATACTACGGTAAACCGGAAGCCACCGCCATGGCGAAAATATACGATACGGATGGACAAGTATGGCATCGCATGGGCGACGTCGGATATTTTGATTCACATAACAGGCTGTGGTTCTGCGGCAGAAAAGCCCACCGGGTGATCTGCGGCGACCGGATACTGTACAGCGTCTGCGTGGAATCCATATTCAACAACCACCCGCATGTGTTCAGAAGCGCGCTGGTAGGGGTGCGACACAAGGATGAAGTCATTCCCGTCCTTATGGTTCAGCCACTGCCTGAACACTTCCCGAAAAACAGCTATGAGCGCAGTAATTTCAAACGCGAACTGCTTAAAACGGCGGAACATTTTGAGTTCTGCGCCGGAATAGACACTTTGATATTCATGAAGGATTTTCCGGTGGACATCCGCCATAACGCCAAGATATTCAGAGAAAAGCTGGCGATAAAAGCTACGGAGACGCTAAGCAAATATCTGTGATTTTTATTATTTTCATCATAAAAATATTTGCCATTATCACTATCTTATGATATAAGTAGCTTAAAGTTTAACAACCAGTAAATCGAAGGTCATTTTTTTGATGCGATTCCAATGCCCGTTCTGCAACTTTCTTATTGAAGCAAAAGACGAAGACAAAGGACTTACCGCACTCTGCCCCAGTTGCGAAAGTTCCATACTCATTCCTGCATCTCCTTTCGAGGAAGGCTGCCTTATCGGCGACTTCGTCATTCGCGAGAAGATCGGTACCGGCTCGATAGGAACAGTGTACAAAGCAGAACAAATATCTCTGGGACGCACCGTCGCACTCAAAGTGCTGGCTTCACAATATTCCAACAAAGCGGGAATAAAGAGCTTCCTCAAAGAGGCAAGGCAAGCGGCAATGCTCAGCCATACAAATCTGGTTCAGGCGCTGGCGGTAGGCTCGGAAAACAAAATATGCTACATGGCGATGAATTTTATTCAGGGCGAAACAGTAAAGGACATCATCCTCCGCGAAGGCCCTTTCCTGGAAGATGAAGCCCTGCACATAGTCCAACAAGTAGCGGAAGCGCTCCATTACGCCTGGACTGAATCCGGACTGGTGCATCGCGACGTCAAACCCGAAAACATCATGATAACCAGCGAGGGCATCGTAAAACTCACCGACCTCGGCCTGGCAATGCCTCAGAATGAATGGCAGGAAGGCAT
>JAFGXT010000334.1 GCA_016936495.1 Victivallales bacterium | reverse complement strand
TCCTGGGTACGCTTCAATAAACGCAATCTGCGCGGCGTCGAGGCAGCACGGACATTGATGAATGAACAGTTGCGATGTATCCCCGCTCTGAAAGAAGCCGGAATAACCGTCAAAATCAATTCCATCATCATTCCCGGTGTAAACGAACATCATATCCCGGAGGTCGCGAAAAAAGTCAAGGCTCTCGGCGCGGATATAATGAACTGCATCCCTCTGCTGATTACCCCTGATACCGAATTCGAACACTTTGAAAATCCCGATGCGGAAATGGTGACGGAAGTTACCGCTGCCGCTGAAAAGCATCTGCCTCTGATGCGGCATTGTCAGCGTTGCCGTGCCGACGCAGCCGGACTGCTCGGCTGTGAAGACAAATGCCTTGGTGCGGAATTGCTCAAAATCTCAAACAACAAAGAATGGATCAAACCAGAACGCCCTTACGTGGCGGTGGCTTCCCACGAAGGACTTTTGGTCAATCAGCACCTAGGAGAAGCGGAATGTCTGCACATATTCTTTAAAACCGAAAACGGTACGTTTCATTCAGTGGAAAAACGTCTCACCCCGCCTAAAGGTGTCGAAGATCGCTGGGAACAGCTCGCCGACAGCCTTTCTGATTGCAGTGTCCTCCTGGTCAGCGGAATCGGACAGAAACCCCTTGAGATACTCGGCAAGACCCCGCTTGAAGTCCTTAAGACCGGCGGACTCATCACCGATAATCTCAAAGACGTATACAACGGCAATCCCCTGAAAAATATGGCGTACGGAGATATTGCCTCGTGCAAACTCAGTTGCGCCGGAAGTTCAGGACAGGGTTGCGGATGACTCAACCATAAACTAACATCGAGGTATGGACAAATGAAGATCGCGGTATGCTCCAGTGGCGGAAACAATATCGACACCCCTTTCGGGAAAGCCGACTCCTTCAAGGTGTATGAGCTTTTCGGCAGTAAACTCAATATACTCACTACATACGAGGTCGTCCCGTATTGCCGCGGTTATGAAGATAAGACTCATGACGCGGACATAAATAAACTAAAACAAATATATTCCATGCTCAAAGACTGCACGGTACTCTTCACCTTGAAAATAGGTGAAGCCCCGCGACGCATACTCGAAGGCATGGGTCTGGAAATAGTCGAATGCGAATATGAAATGCCGCTGGAATCAATTCCCGGCATGATTAAATAAACCTAAAAACAGGAGAACAGATCATGGATAAACCAGATTACCACATCTTTGTATGCAACTCGTTCAGAATGTCCGGCGAACCGCAGGGCATATGCAACAAAAAGAATTCCGCCGGATTGTTGCAGTATATCGAGGAGGAAATCCTTGACCGCGGACTCGACGCCATGGTCTCGGCAACAGGCTGCCTGAAAGTCTGCGACCGTGGTCCGGCAATGGTCGTATACCCCCAGAACTACTGGTACGGTAATGTTACCGAAGCCGCGGTTGACGACATCCTCGACGCGCTCGAAAACGGCGAACCATGTGAGGAATATCTCATCACCTGACAAACGGAATACTCCGATGAAACCGGACATATCTAATATCAGAATTGCAGACACTACTTTGCGCGACGGCGAACAGGCGCCAGGAGTAGTGTTCTCGTTTGAGGACAAACTCCAGATAGCCCGAATGCTCGAACAGCTCGGCGTGGATGAAGTGGAGATCGGCACTCCCGCCATCGGCATACACGAACGCGACGAAATAACCCGGCTTATCGCCATGAATTTCAACTTCGAGACCAGTTGCTGGTGCCGCGCGGTGGAACCCGATATTGAGGAGTGCATCGCCACCGGCGTGGATATCATCAATATCTCTTTACCGGTTTCGGATATCCTGCTGGAATCAATGAACAAAGACCGTCGCTGGCTTATGTCCCGGCTTGAACGTATCGCCGCCGCCGGATATTCCACCCGGAGCCGGATATCCTTCGGCTTGCAGGACGCCTCCCGCGCCGATATGGATTTCCTTATCATGCTCTGCGGACTCATCCATGAATGCGGAGCCTTCCGGGTTCGTTTTGCTGATACTGTGGGAGCTTTGAATCCGATGCGTACTTTTGAATTGCTCAAAGAATTACGTGAAAACACCGCTATACCTTCCATTGAGTTCCACGGACACGATGACCTGGGAATGGCGTTGGGTAATTCCATCGCCGCCGCTCAGGCTGGCGCGGATTATATCAGCGCCACCGTCAACGGTCTCGGAGAACGCGCCGGAAACTGCCCGCTTGAAGAATTATATTTCGCCTTGAAATATTCTCTTAACATCGACCGCGCCAAAGACCTGACTGTCATACGTAGACTTTGCGAATTGGTGGCGTCCGCATCCGGACGGGCAATCCCCGAGAGCAAAGCCATAACCGGCTCAATGGCATACAAACATGAATCCGGCGTGCATATTAACTGTATCAATCGTAATCGAAAATCATATCAGCTTGTAGACCCCGGAGAATCCGGTTCCGACGACATCGCTTTTGTCATCGGCAAACATTCCGGTGTGGCGGCGCTTAGAGCGTTTTTTTATACGCGCGGCATAGATGTGTCCGATCACGACCTTGAGCCGGTTCTCGCAGAGGTAAAAGAATATGCCTGCCGGGTCGGACGCGGTCTGACCCCGGAGGAAGTCAATGACATATTCCAGAAAATAAGCGGCAAGGACAAAAATATTCCTGTCACGGACGTCTGCTGCCGCAAAGCCACTGAAAAAGATATTCCGGCTATGATAGAACTACTGCGGCAACTGTTTTCGATTGAACAGGATTTTGAGTTTGACCATGACAAGCATCTTGCCGGATTGAAAATGCTGTGCACGGATAAAGACAGTTGTATCCTTGTCGCGGAATCCGCCGGACAGGTTATCGGCATGTGTACACTTCAGATACTGATCTCCACCGCCGAGGGCGATAAGGTAGGATTGATTGAGGATATGGTAATTGAAGCCGAATCCCGTCATAAAGGCGTCGGTACGCTCCTGCTTGAACGTATGAGCACACGGGCGCGTAAATTCGGACTTAAACGCCTTCAGTTGCTGGCTGATCTCGATAATTCAGCGGCTTTTGAATTTTATCGCAAACGCAACTGGCTTGAAACTAAGCTTTTATGCCTGCGCAAACGCTTTTGAATACCACGTATGGTCTAAATATTCGTACGTTGCAGGCGAATATCTTTCGCCTGCAATAATCAGCTCCCCCGACACTGCAGTCCGTTCCGGCATTACAGGTTGAGTTTGTGTCACTAAGAAGATGAGTGACATAAACTCATGGGGGGACTGATTGCTTTTTTTACCGCTTACCGCTTACTGCTTTCGTATATCATATCGATGTACAAGGTGGCGCTCCAGCCGTAGTCCATGAACACCTGATGGAAAGGACTCAGGTCGGGATTGCATTGACCTTTGCGGTTGAGCAGGGGCGGATCAAGTTCCTGACGGTCATCGTAGAATTCAAAGAAACAGCCATACTTGTCATAATGCTTTTCCATTTCTCTGACGGTGTCGGCTATCAGTTCATTGGCTTCTTCTATAAAACCGTATTCCATAAGCCCGTCGATAACCTGATGATTGATGTTTATCCATACCGGACCGCGCCACATGTCTTTTTCATAAAATTCCGGTTGGCTTTTGCTGATGGACGGGATACGCAGCGGAGTATAAAAAGTATTTTCATTTTTCAGGTGAGCCACTAGAGCTTTTGCCATTTCAGGGGAGGGCGCGCCGCATATCAGCGGCAGGAACCCGGAGGACGCCAGCATCGGAGACTGGCGTTTGTTGACCGGGTCGTAATCCACATAGAACTTATCTTTTTCGCTCCACATATATTCGTTGATGAGCTGGTTCAGATGGTGATGGCGGGTCAGCCAGAAATCTTCTTCGTTTTTCAGCTCCAGCATGGCGGCGAACTCCGCCATGATGCGGCATTCGCGCGACAGGAAGGCGTTGAAGTCGGTAGCGTCCAGCAGCAGGACGTTATCAAAGCGCGGCGAATTATCCATGCCGCTTTCTCCGCAACGGCAGTTTTCGTGTTCCACCACCCACCATTCCATGAGTCCGGCGCCGTCACGATCGCGGTTTGCCATGATCCATTTCAGAAACGCGGCGTTTTTAGGGAAGTATTCGCGGATGAAATCAATGTCGGGAGATAGTTCGTGAATTTTTTTCATGCCATAAGCCAGCACAGGAGGCTGAGTTACGTCGCTTTTGCCGTTGGGGTTGGCTTCGTGCGGGATGAAGCCACTGTCCTCCTGGACGTCGAACACCGCCGCCAGCGATTCACGGGAGGTTATCGGGTCAATGTGTCTCATGCCGAGAGCGTGGAACACTGAATCCCACAGCCACATCTTCTGATGAGGCCAGCGGTTCGGGGTCGTCCAGAGGTGTTTGATATTGCCTTCTGGCGAATTGAGCTGGGTCTTGAGCTGGGAGAAAGCCTTGAACAGCGCGCCGGATATCTCATTGCGGTCTGCGGGCGGGGTGAGGGTCTCAAACCACTGATTTCTTTCTGCTTTTAAGGAGTCAATATCAGCGTCTAGCCATTCACGTTTGAAAAATGCTTTCACTCCAATTAAAGTCAGGTTGTTTTTGTGTTCGGTATAGTATTCCGGGGCAAGACCCAGGAAGCGGCAGGGTCCTTCCAGCAGCAGATGATATGCGTCCGGCATGACCCCGCGGGTGAGCCCTTGCGCGGTGTTCATTTCAAAGTAATCTCCGGAGATGGAACAGCTTGCGGGTTCATTCTGATCTATCAGCAGTATGCCGCCAGATGAGGGTTTTTTCAGCTCCAGAGCGCAGGCTCCGTTTACGGAACGCAGTACTAATCCATTCTTGAAGTCGGTTTTGCCGTCGAACGCGGAAAACGCGAACAGTTGACCTTTGCCCCAGCGTTCGGATCTTTTTATATTTGCCATGATTGAGAATTCCTGTTTTGATTTGTTTTTAAATAAATAGTATGTTATAATATATTTTAATCCCGGAAATAAGAAAATGTTGGTATAAAATTGAATAAAAATATATGTAATAATCCCAAAAGCATATGAAATTATGGAAATTCCTTCGGATAAGCTTAAAAAGCGCAGTCGGATAAGGCATTCAGGCGTGGACGGACTGCTTGGCGGTATTGACGTCGGAGCCTTTCCCTTGCATGATTTTTATTATAATTGCAATCCTGAACCTCTGAACCATTGGCCTTTGCGATTGCTGTTCGGCGGACATGACCAGTGGCGCGACGGTTGTTATCGTTACCGGGTCGATTCCGGAGTTTTCGCTATTGAGATAGTGGATTCAGGGTTCTTGTATTTTCATCAGGGACAGCGCGCTTATCGGGTGGAAGCGGGTAATATTTTCATTGTTCACCGGCATATGGATTCTGAAATATATTGCAAGGGTTGCGGTGCGGCGAAGAAACGTACTGTGTGCATGGGCGGAGCGTTGCTGGCGTCTATGCTCGCGGCACTGGGTCTGGATAAGCTGGATGTGATGAAAGCTCCTCCGGTGGAAAAGCTTGATCCGGTTCTGAACCGGATATTCCAGGTGTTGAGAATGGGCGACGCCGCATTGGAGAGCGAGGGAGCCGGAGCCGCGTATGAGTTGCTTTTGTTGCTTGCCGGGCAAACTGAAGACGTGCTCATACCGCATAAACTCAAAGATATTCTGCGTTTTTTTGATGAGCATCTTGATAGTCGAATAGCTATTGAAGACCTGTGCGACAGGTTCAGTATCAGCTCATCGTCCCTGCATCGTTTGTTCAATAAATATATGGACGATACTCCGGTTAATTATTTCATCAAACGCAAGATGGACTCCGCCAAACAGATGCTTAAGATTTCCGAGCTGTCAGTCAAAGACATAACCTATCGGTTAGGGTATTCCAATCCCTTTCATTTTTCAGCTGAATTCAAAAAGTGTACCGGTAAATCTCCCACGGAATACCGTCGCAGCGAAAAAGACGCGCAATAAAAACCCGGGAGCCTTTCACGCGTTCCCGGGTATGAATTTTAGATGATTAGAGACCGAGCGCCGCTGCTTCTGTCAGTACCAGCGGGTAATCCAGTACCGGCACGTCGTTGATGACCAGAGTTTTGTCAAACCCTTCCCAATGGGAAATAGCTCCGGTGTTCCCCGGTCTGTAAACCGTTTGCGTGGCGAGGTTTACAATGACCGGATCCTTGAATTCGCCGTCGTTGAGGCTGGTCAGCATCATCTTGGCGGTGAATGGCTTGAAACGTTCGCATTCCTTCAGTTCCGGCTGGTGCGGATTGGCTGGACACCACCACGCGATGAGCGGATAGCCGTCGCGTTCCAGCGAAACCCGTTGAATGCGCTGGCGATTGTGGTCATGCTCGACCGCGTCCCACGGACTTAGTTGTTCTCTTTCCCAGTCGTTTTTATGCAGAGACGGGAAAATGCGCACCGAGCGTTTTACATCTCCACCGAGCAGTGTAGAGAGCGCCTGATAAGCATAGAATGAGGGTTTTGGCGTGTAGTCCGGGTGTCTGAGCAAACCATAATAAGTAGGCAGACGATCGCCGGTCTTACGGTTTACATAAGCGAAGTCGTAAAGGTGGAAATATGAAGTTACCGTCGCGCCGTGTTCTATATCCATGAAGGCGTTGCGCAGTAACATTTTGACCTGCTTGTGTTCGTTCCAGGGCTGTCCTGAAAGCGCCTGATTGCGCGGCATGACCGTGGGGCAACCGCCTTCACCCTGCCAGATGGGAATATCGCCGATTCCATGTCTGGAGAGCATATCGCGTAATTTCTCTATTTCCAGATTGCTCAACAGCTCAGGGCAGGGGTCATAAGAGTGAAAAGTTATGATGTCAATATCACTTGGCGAGCAGGATTTGAGCATACCGTCGAGAAATGAGAATCCGCAGTAGCGGATACTGTAGGCGATGACTCCGGCGATGACTTTTGCATCCGGATTATGCATTCTCAGTACGGGGGAGGTGAGCTTGACCAGTTTGGCGTAATCCGCGGGACATGACTTTTTCGGACCCCAGAAAGCGTCGATGTCGGGCTCGTTCCAGACTTCAAAATATTTGACGCGTCCCTTGTAATGCTCCGCGAGTTTAGCGATGTATGCCTGCCAGGCGTCGCGCTGTTCCTGATTCCATATGGGCACGGCGTTAGTCGAACCGTTGGAGGGTTCTCCTTCGGCGTAGAGTAAATTGCCATAGCTGCAACTCAGCCAGGGGGTGATGTTTACCGACAAGAGGTCATTGACTATCTTGTCGAGCCAGGCGAAATCATACACGCCTTTGACCTGTTCGGTCTTAGCCCAGCCGGTCTGAATCCGCGCCCACTTCGGACCGATCTGTTTGATGTAGGGAAAAGCTTTTTCCCAGTCCCAGAAATCGCGGTCGAGGGTCTCGCAGCCGATGGACAACGGCGAACGAGCGATTTGTGTTGAGGTCTTTATCGGCATTTTGCCTACTACTTCTAGCTTTGCTCCGGGAGAGATTTCTTTCAAATCCTGGAATTTTTCAATCATTTCCATTTTCTTTTTTACCTGTTTTATTACTATTTTATTATCTGGTTACCGGCGTCCGCCAGCATCCGACCCCGTAAGCGGGGAGTTTGATTTTTATAGTTCCTTGATGGATTGTCAGTTTGTCCATTTCCTGGAATAATGGCGGGAATGTTCCTGACAGGTTTTTCATTTCCGGCAATTTTACATTTACCTCACTGATCTCGGGTTTGATGTTTGCGGCGGCGAACCACATTTCCTTGCCATCGATCCACGCCGTAACGCGTATGTCTTTATTGTCGGTTTCGAGTTCTACCGCCGTTGATGTTTCTTTCATCTTTGACGCCGCCATGGTCTGAATCTCTTCTGAGAGGGCTTTTGATATTTCCGGCCAGTGTTCGGCGCCGTTCCAGCGCGCCATGCGTTGAAGGAAATAGATGATTCCGCGAGCTCCACAAATGAGCGAAGTGTATGCTTCCGCTCTGTACTGCACTGAAGACACCAATTTATGTCTTGGACTCCCGCCCACTCTCAGAAACATCCATGGAATGGCTTTATCGTTTCTTCCGAAAGTTTTCACTTGATCCATTATTTTGGCGATGCTTTCCGGTTTGCTGTATATCTCATACAGGCGTATGTCAACAGCATCGTTAAACGTCATTCCCTCGGAACGGCAGTAGTGGATGTTGCCTACGCCGTGAGAAATCATGCTGGGACGATATGGGTCGACTCCGGCTGCGAACTCGTTGAAACGTTGCAGTTGCAACGGGACGCAATTGGGCGCGTGCCAGTATTCGGGTTCGTCAACTGGATAATAACCGATGACGGCGGGTTGGTTACGGGTATCTTTCAAATGTTTGCCTGCGCCCTGATAATCTACCATCCATTGTCCACCGCCATTGTGAGTGCCGGTGGTGGAAAATATCAGATGTATGCCTTCCTTATGTGCCTTTTGCATTTCTTTTTCTGAGAGGGCACTCCAGATAACTGCGGTATTAAGTCCGCCTTTTTTTATAAATGTCAGATCATTGTTTTTATCATATTGATCAATAAGTATTCCCATCGGAAAGAATGGCTTGTTATTGATCAGCATGAAGCCGTCGGCGCGAAGTTTTACCTCGGTTTCGGCAGGTGGCAGTTTCCTGATTACCGCAGACGGTTGGGAGTATTTTCTGCCGTTGAACGCCGCGGTAAGATAGGTTTCGTAATCTCCGGCGGGTAACTTGGAAATGTCAAACGTGAAACTGGCTTTGTCGCCTTTCACTTTACGGGTTACGCGCTGGATGACGCCGTCGGGCTGATACAGTTCTGCGGTGAGTTCGCTGGTCGCTTGAGCGAGGGCGTCAGGATAGTTGAAATACACTTCCAGCGAAGCATTCTTTTCGGCGGTGTAAAAAGATCGTCCGGCTCTGATACGGAACGGTTGCCCTATTTCCGTTTGTCTCATGGCAAGCGCGGTCATATTATTCTGTTTATCGTAGAGTTGTACTGATACTTCGGTTTCTCCCGGAAAATTCAGCATGCAGGGTATTTCATTGCGTCCGTCTTTGAGTTCAAAAGTATATTCCAGGCGTTTCTGGTTATTGGGTCTTACCACTACTTTTGCATATTGATTGCGGTTAGTTGGATTGTCGATGCTTATACTGTTGTTTCCCCAGTGGAAGAGCTCCGGCAGGTGAATTATGTTTTCCGGCGCTTGTATAAACATGGTCGCGTCTTTTAGATTGTCGTACATGAATAGATAGGGCACTCTGGTCTTGCCGGTACGGGAAATCAGTGTGGTTTGTTCTCCCATATAATCAAAAGGCAGCAGGCTTTCCCATTCCGCGGCGTCTTTTTCCAGTTTGGTGCGGCGGAAGAAATTGAATGACGTCTTCCTCCCCAGCGGCAGGAATTTTCTTGAGGACTGACGATAGGCGTTATTGTCTTCGCCCGGAATCAAGCTCAGAGGAATCGCGGCTTCCATTGTCCAGGTGCCGTCTTTGAGCTCATGCGATGCGGTTTTTATTGCGGGGCTTGCGATTATTTCACCATCATGGTTCATGCACGAGACAAGTCCCTTTTGATCAAAGCTGAACAAATAGGCGTCTTTACATCCCGGATAGCTTACCGCCAGTTGCGCGACGGTGTTTCTTACGGTTTTTACGGCGATATAAAGGTTTTCTTTATCCGACAGCATGGCGAAACTGGTCTGGATATATGGCGGCGGCGCATTTCTGCCTGTCAGCTTCTTTTTTTCTTCGCTGAGAGGTTTAAGTCTTTGAGGATTGCCGGGCAGGGTTTTCCATTCTGCTTTTTTCCAGGTTTCCTCACCAAGTTTGCCGTCAACTTTTAAATTTGAGGCGGTATGTACTTTATATTCATCGTCGCCGGTCTTGTCTTCTGCAAGGGCTTTCTCCAGTGAATTATCTTTGTTCGCCGGGAAGAATCTGACAAAATCCAGTATATACCACTCCAGACCCAGGTTGGTGATTTTTAGGGTGTTTTCCTTTTGCAACATTGATGCGGGAATATAGAAACGTACCGGGTAAAGCCCACGGTAATTTGAAGGATGGAATGGTATTCTGCGCCATGGAGACAATTGACGCATGAGGCGATGCCCGTTAAAATGTACTTCCATCAGCGGCGGTTCGCGATGATCGCCAAAGGCGCCCTGAATATCCATCCATAAAGAGCCTTTGCTATCAATTTTAAAAGTCTTTTCTATGGGGGTGCCATCGGTTGAGGTCAGCGCGATGCGCCATGGAGCCCAGGGTGGAGAACCTGCGGAAAGGTTGAATTCGTCCCCTTGAAGTTCAAGGATACAGTTTTGGGGCGGAGCCGGGCGTTCCGGTTTTTCTTCGACGACTTCGGCGATTACGGTGGCGCTTTCTTTGCCCGGCGGGTTGTTGTATAGCGGCACATCAAGTGGAGGCAGGGATTTGTCCGCTTCTATTTGCGCGATAAATGCTTTCCTCAATGCTTGACCAAATTTATCTTTATCATCGAGTGGAAGCGTGGTGTAGTAGCTGAGCCCTTTGCCGTAGCGATTGCGAATGACCACAGCGCCTTCTGATACCTTTCCGTCCTTTTGCGCGATTTTAGCAGATAATAATTCCATATTCCCGAATTCACGGTTGGGGAATCCGGTTATCAGGTGAAGGGCGGAGACGTCAAGCTTTTTTTCAGGAGTAACAGCTCCCTGCTCTTTAAGTTTTTGAAATATTACGCTATTACCACTGGATATACTTTTCAACTCGCCACTGTTAAACGGAGCCGCTTTGGTAATCCTTATAAGTCCCTGCATCAGTTGCGTTTTTTTGCCATCTATCATTATTGGCACAGATACGGTTCCGCTCCGTTTAGACTCTTTGGTATAAGTTCCAGGAGAACGGTATATTAACGCGATACCTCCCTGCTTTACCCATTCTTCAAGCTTACGGGCAAACCTTTCGTGTATTTGTCCCATGTTGATGATAATCAATTTTATACCGCTTAGATCGGTAGTCTCGTCCAACGCCCGGGGATTTTCAGGTTCCATGCACTTGAATCCTCCGGGAGTCATGATCTCCTGCCATTTGTTAAGCGGAAGACCGGCACGGTCATTAAGGATCAGGCATGATACATCCTGCTTTTCTATAGCGGATACTTTGCAATTGATTAATTTGAAATTATCGGCAATCACTTCGCCTTTCCACCAGCCCGACGCCGCGAATATTCCCGCCATGCACGGAGGAACCGCCGATTTTGCAAAAGCATTATTCTCCGCCACTGTTTTCAAATCGCCCTCGGTTTGGGCAAAACTGAATGTATAAACATTGTCCGCGTTTCTGCTTATCCTGAGGCTTACGCCGGGCTGTACTTTGGTAGTAGGGATTTTTATGTCCTGAGCTTTTCCGTTCTGCCATATTTGCAGCCGGAGTCTTCCCTGGCGCTGAGTAAACGTGTAACCATCGCCGGATTTGTCAGGTTCGATGTTACTATTTGAAAACACCGCCAGTCCCATATTGGACGCGCCCCAGGCACCATCAATAATGCTGATTTCGGCGACCACTAGCTGTTCCGGGGATTCCGGCGTGAACTTCACATTATTGCGGAATAATATCATGGCAATGTTACTTCTAAGATTTTTCCACTCCAGCTTGCCGTCTTTGATCGAAAATGGTTTTCCTGACACTTTGACTTTTTTTATATCGCAAAGAGAGAAATTTTCCGCGAAATTTTTCTCATCGTCAAAATTTTCCATAATCTCCCCGCCACTAGCAGGGGCGCAGCACGAAACCGCGCAAAGAACACAATACATTAATTTACGAAACATGGAAACTCTCCTTTTTCGTTAGGATTTATTATTCACCATTTAATGATATGCCAAAACAACTGCCCAAATTCGCGGCGGTTATCTCTGACCCTTTCATATATTCAACATGCCCGTCAAGAAAGCCAATATTAGCCCCTTTGTCATGACGGATATGCACCCGATATAGTTGAGAATTTTCAATTTTGTTGCCACTGATTATGGAAATGGAATCTGCCATCATGGCGTATTGACTGGGACTTTTCCACAGATTTCCATAGTATTGCCCATTGCTTGTGTTTATTGCTTTGCGGCTGGTCATATGAATGAAATGCGCCAATGATGACCCTTTGGCTCTTCTTCTTACGCCGTAACCGTATGACCAACTGTTCCATTGCCCGGAGCCCGGTCTTGGAGCGACGCCACAACGGTTTGCGTATGGGCAATGAATCAGATCATAGGTGGTGATATAGTTGTTTTTCCCCAATGCCCCCATAAGTCCCCCGGTTCCGGTCGGTATCCAGTCCTGGTAATCCCCCGAATAACTCGTCATGGCGGTGCCGATCTGACGCTGATTGGAAGAGCAGTTGATGCGGTTGGTCATTTCCCGCGCCCGCCTTAGCGCAGGTAGCAGCATGGATGCAAGGATTGCGATAATAGCTATAACTACCAGGAGTTCGATGAGTGTGAATGTCTTCTTCATGAACTT
>JAFGXT010000333.1 GCA_016936495.1 Victivallales bacterium | reverse complement strand
CGGGGTTTTGGTTATGGCAATCAACACATTGGCGTTCATGGAAGGGGCATGAAAAGCAAGCCATTTCATCGGCGTGTTGGCTATAAAGCCGCCGGAACCGGTAAAATTACCGCTGATACTTTTTCCATCGCTTTTTATTCCATACCATTGAGCCATGTCGGTGGTCATAGGGCACATGAAGTGATATATCAGATTAAGCGGAGTGTCCTTTTCGGCTTTCAGGCTGACTGTTTCTTCTATCCTGTCGCTGAAAATATGGGTTTCGGTACGTATTCTCAGGTCGCGTAGCGCGCTGGTTTTTACGAGTACGGCTTCGCGGCATGAATATTTACCTGCGGGAACGCCTTTCACCACCTTGCCATCAATGCTTAACTCAATGGAGAGAATTTTTTCATCTTCATTTTCCGTATGCCCCGAACCGATCCAGCCGGTGCCGGGAAAATTCGCGACACTGCCGTAATGCGATCCGAAGTTATCTACGCCCAAGCGTTTACCTTTCCAATCAATTCGATATATAGTCCAGAACGAACGTTTTTCCAGTCTGGTTTGGAGGTCGCCGGCGGTTATTAGTATTTCTTTAGGCCAGGCGGCATCAACAGTTTTGGCAGACTCCTTAAGCTCTGTTACATTAAAATTCCTTATTTCAGTTATGCCCAATTTAACTGGTTTTGATGAACTGAACGCGAATTTAAAGAACACCTCCACTGTATCTTTGGGAATATCCCTGCTGGTTCCTTTCCCGAAAGACATACGGATGCGTCTCCAGTCAAAGGGTTTATTTTTGGGACCAGTGGAGAAGAATATTATTTGCTTAAGGCGTTTGCCGCTAGCACTCATGCAGTCGGCTGAGATGGAAAAATATCCGCCAAGCTGTTCTGGCACCGTTACTTCGCACTCAATAGCATATTCTGCGTCAAGGCTTATGCCTTCTCCGACTTTGAATCCGGGAGCTACTAGAGCCATGTATCTGACTTCCGGCGGGTTGAGTTTTACACTTTTGCCATTATCGGAGAATACCGCGTTTTCGGCTTGTCCGTGCTGTAATTGCCAGTCTTTGATTTCCGCCAGTTTCAGTGCACTACAAAACAGCGGGGTCATGAGGAAGAGAACGAACATATTTAATAATAAAGTCTTCATTTTATTAAATATCTCCTGTTAATGATTTTATTTATATTTTCTTTTCTCAACATTATTTAGCACCGATATTTCGCATGAGCCTTTCACAAACTTTTTACCAGGGGTTTGTACTTTTTCAGGTACGCCGCGTTTTTTTCGTCGCCGCCGGGGGCGTTGGCGCTGTTCCATATCGGAGGAACAATACCGCGCTCGACGCATAATCTCACAGTTTCTATCTCCAGCAGGTGCGCAATGGTAAAATCCACCACGTTCGATACCGGAGCTATCGGGGTTTCAAGTCCGGGCACTTCGACGATCGCGTCTCCTACTGGATTATAATCGTCGATGCATACATCCGCAAGCTCAAAGAGATTCTTTCCCGATGGATGGCGGATAAAGTGGTCGGCGGGCATTTCATCCTGCCAGTACGAACTCGATACGGCTATGATCTTTACGCCGCGCTCTTTAGCCTCCAGCGCCGCGTCGATAGTCGCCGCGTTAATGCCGATGTTATGGAAAATTATCAGTAAATCGTCTTTTTGCAGATCATAGTATTTCATCACCGAACGCCCGAAGTTGACGCAACGCTCCAGTTCCAGATATTTCAGCGCCTGATTGAACACTGAAATCCCGGTTTCCATGATCGGATTGATGTTGCTCAGACCTCCGGCGCGGAAAAACATCTCGCCCATAACCAGCGTGGTATGTCCGCCGCCGCCATAGACATTGATGAGCTTATCGTCGGCAATCGCGTCCGCCATCAGTTCCGCCGCTTTACGAATGTTGTCCGCCTGCTCTTCGCGTACACGGTTGATGTTCGCGAAAACCTTGTCAATGTAACCAAAATCGTTTAACATAGTAATATCCTTTTTTTATTTTTTTTTCTGACTAAACATCCATTCAAAAAGCTCCAGGGTATACGAATAAGTCCAAGCATTGTGCTTGACCTTGGGATATTCAGTATATTTTGGTTCCCCTCCAACCTTTTTCAGTGCCGCGAACATATTTCTGGAACGTTCAACCTTAACCGTAGAATCAAGTGCTCCATGAAAAATCCAGATGGGAATATGAATAATTTTAACGGACTGAGTTTCATCTGCTCCCCCGCAAACAGGCACGGCTGCGGCGAACATATCTGGACGTCGGCATATAATTTCCCAGGTTGCAAATCCTCCCATTGATTGCCCGTAAACATAGATTCTGTTGGTATCAATAGGGTATTCTTTTATGATTTCATCAATTGCGCTCATTGCCATTGCCATTTGACTGTTGGGAGCAGGAGACATTTTGTGAGATAAACGACTCCAGTCAGTACTTACCCATTTTTCTCCAGTTGGACATTGCGGTGCAAAGACAAAACAAGGATGTTTTTCTGCAATTTTTTTATCAGTTACTTTTTTTGCAAGGTAAAGTTGACTGGTGTTGTTATCTCCACGGCTACCTGCTCCGTGGAAGTGAATAACCAACGGATATTTCTTTTTACTTTCAACTTTCCCCGGATCATAAAACCGATATTTTAGTTTTTGTCCGTCTTCCGCTTGATAATGAAAGGATTGATAACCATCTATAACTTTATCATTTTTATTCTCAACAAGTTTTGCTT
>JAFGXT010000332.1 GCA_016936495.1 Victivallales bacterium | reverse complement strand
TGTACGGAAAGTGATATGAAAGTGGTTGATGATTATCTTTCGCAGAACAATTGGAGTCCGCAACAGGTGCAGGACTATATCCCGTTACCGATGACCATGGGAGCGGCGATGTATTATACCGGAAAAAATGAAAAAGGTGAACCAATACACGTAAATCGCGGATTGAAAGAACGCCGTCCTCAGATCGATGCATTGAAAAGAAAGCGTAGTGAGCATCATAAACCCCAACGGAAAAAACGTTTCAATCAGGATAGACGGGGCAGATAAACATTTCTGGTCACTTTTGTTTTTCAGGCTTTGGGGATTGCAGCCAGTAGATATCCAGATCCCAGTTTGCTTGCGGTACAATGCCGATCACGCAACCCGGTTCCTCGCTTCCCAGTTCTGCGACCACTACATAGGATGTGCCTATAGACATGTTATCATGCGGATAAAGATAACATATATATTTTTCATCCGGTGATAAGCAGAAGTCAAATAGCAATTCATGCCGTAACACCGGCAGATTATATATGACCTCTTCCATGCTGTCCGCTTCCGGTTTGCGTTTTAAGATTTTGCCGTCCCGATAGTAGGCTATGTCTCCGCTGGTCATCAGCAGGGGCTCAATGCCTTCTCCGATTATCTTGGTTTCACCTGATGCAATATTCAGCAACATCAGTTTATTATGAACATCTTCCAGAACCATTTCCTTGCCGTCGGCGGTCCAGCACATATTATTGATTGGGAATTTTAGGTCAATAAGTTGCCGCTCCTTGCCGTTTGTGACATCATATATGACGATATGATTATTCTCATACGTAGCCAGGCTGGCGCCATCGGGAGAGAACATTAACAGATAACTGCCGCTTTTCAGAATATGTTTTGCCAAAGACGGTTCCAGGCGTTCAAACAGGCTTACTTCCTTGAAAACTGAAGTCCTTGCAGCCAAATTCTTATTGGATATTGAGTATGCCAATACGTATTTGAGCGGAAACTCCATTTTGCGCATACCTTGTGGAGTAATCATGATCTTCTTGTACCCGGCATAGAGCTCAGTTTTTTCCGGCAGGTCATCCAGCATGGCGTGATTGTTATTGGCGCTTCGGAATACCAGATCATCATACCTGAATTGCAAGTGGAATAGCTTGGGCAGTCCGGCAATAAATAATACCGGAATAATGATGCTAAGTATAAATACCCTTATTCGTGACCGTTTCCCTTTGCGTCTGAGCTTGAAGTAACAAGGGTCAAACATATATACAACGGTAAACCAGCCGGCGCTGAACAGTAGACTTAAACTCAGACCGGCGCGTGTAGTCAGCATCAAGCCTTCCCAAAACGAGAAGAATTGGGAAAATTTCACCATGAATGAAAATGTCGCTGCCAGATATATAAAAAACAATAATTCAATGTAAACAAGTACGAATTTGCGGCGTAGCGCGTAAGTGAAATGTATCAATCCTCCATAACATATTGATGACAGAATCAGCCAGCCATAGGACAGGTCGTGAAAGCTTTCCGGAGAAACAAGCATCACCAGCATGCCTCCCGCCAGACCAAATACCGCCCCTGTAATTGTAGACACCGTTACGGCGAAATATTTCAGGTGTTGCGTTGTGATATTAATCAAAGGCAACGCCAGCGCCAAAACTGTCCCGAGCAATGTGTAGCCGACTATTGTTTGACCGCCGCCAATCCCGCCACTTATGGCTCCTAATCCGGCGCATAATATCGTCATTATTATATAACTTAAGAAATCATTTTTTGGTTTGACTTCCTGCATGGTGTCTCCGTAATATATGTAACATGTATTCAATGCTTAAAACTGGTTAATCAGATTATACATCATAATTGATTGTTTTTCTAATGTAGGAACCGTTTTTTTTGCTTTCTAATTTATGCTTTAAGAAAATAATGAGCAAAGGTGATGGGACAAAATGTCTCTATTGTGAATGAGTAATTGCTTGTCATTTTGTCTCTGTCTTGTGTAGTGGAGACATGTTTGCACAGTGCTTTGAGCTGAAAAAATGATTTTCATTATGTTTGGCACGGGCTATGCAATATTGATATGCCAGAACAGTAAACAATAAAAAAGTCATGCGTCATCGCATGCAAAACAAAATGTCAAACAAAAGGAGGTTTGAAAATGTTAGCACTTACAAGAAATTCCAACAGTTTGTCTCCGTGGAGAAGCTTTGCGGATCTGCATCGGGAGTTTTTCAACGCCTTCAGAGACTTTGAAGAACACGAATTCGGACGCAATTATCCGTCAACCCGGATCGACGCGGATGAAGAAAAAATCAGTATGCAGACTTGTCTGCCCGGCTTTACTCCTGAGGAAATCGACATTCAGTATATGAATGACTGCGTAACCATCAGTGCCGAACATAATGAGGAAAAAGATCAGAAAGATGATAAGAAAGTCCGTTTTGAACGTCATAGCGGCAGTTATAAGGAAACCTACCGGCTAGGCGCGAAAATTGACTTTGACAAAGCCAAAGCCACATACAAAAACGGAGTTCTCTATCTGGATCTGCCCAAGGCCGAAAGCGAGAAACCACGTAGGATCGCGATAGGTAAATAAATCATAATAAGGAGGATACAAAAATGAATGAAGCAAAGCAATATGTAACCTATACTCCGGCGGCGGACATTCTCGAAAGCGGTAACGGCTGGACTATGATTATGGATCTGCCGGGCGTGCCGGACAAAGCACTGAGTGTGGACGTTGAGAACAATGTGCTCAAAGTGAGCGGTGAAAGCGAACTCAGTGAAAAAGACATGGCGGTAAGGTATGAACGTTCCTTTACTCTGAGCGATGAAGTCGACACAGGCAAAATCAACGCTAAACTGGCGAACGGAGTGCTTGAACTGTCTCTACCTAAAGCCGAATCCGCTCAACCGCGCAAAATCCAAGTGTTGAGCGCCTGATACAGTAACATGTAAATATAAAAAAACAGAATAATGATAAATACGCGCAAGCGTATTTATCATTATTTTTATCCATTCGTACTTCGTGATATTGTAAACGCCTGAATACATCATATAATTTATGTAAAAGAATACGGAGATATGATGCGGGCGAAAGAGTTAAGAAAAATATTGTTTGCCATGATAAAAAATGGCGAGCTCATGCCTGGAGATGACATTGGCTCGGCTAAAGAGCTGGCGGAGCGTTATCAAACGCCATTGATCTCGGTTAACAGGATCATGGCACAATTGCATCGGGAGGGAATTGTGCGCCGGGTGAAGGGTCATGGCACATTTGTCGCGGAAGACGCCTGCCGGAAACTGGCATTGCGGATTGGTTTTTTTACCAGTTACAGCCGGATGAGTATGTCGCCGCGTCAGTTTTCCGGTTTTGGAATATGGTATTCATATGTGATTGATGTACTCAAGAGGCGAGGGGATATTCCAGTGCTTCTAGAGTTGGAGGATTTGAAAAATCCTGATCTGGGAAAAGTAAAACAACTTGATGGCTTGCTGCTGGCTGCTTCGGTAGATGATGATATGCTTAACGCACTGAGCGGACAAGAGCTTTCAGTGGTGCAGATTCTTGACGCCACGCCTGGATTCCATTCATTCTATCAGGTGATACCGGATCTCTCCGCTGGTTTTACGAGTGCGGCGCAACTGATAAAAAAATCCGGTATTTGTAAGGTCGGCGTGGTGATAAGGGGTGCGGTGGAGGCTCACGAAAAACGCGGCGCGGCAATAATCGAAACGCTGGTCAGAAGTGGTTTTTCACAGTCCAATATAACTGTTCACCGTCTTCCGGTCATAGTGGGTGATCATGGAGAAATATCCGCTTATAATTTTGCGGCGCAAGAGTTTAAATGCGCCCGTCCTGATGAGGTGTTTTTATGTTCGAGCGATTATCTGGCTATTGGTATTGTTTCATGGTGTTTATCCGGCAAGCTGCGTCCTGGTGAGGATATAAAGCTCATCGGTTTTGATAATCTTGAAGGGGAGGGGTATACGCCCTTTGGCGCGCCTTTTCTGACGACTGTGGATTTCCCTCGGAAAGAGATCATGGATCAGGCAATTGTATTACTGGTACGGGCAATCCGGCGTGAGGCTGGATTCCCTGGAATAATAAAAGTACCGACGCGGGTTATTGTAAGAAATTCATTTCCCGGAATATGATAAAATAAACTTAAAGACATCATCAGGCAAGGAAGTAAAATGCAACTTTGTTCTTCATCTGAATTAGATAAGATAAACCGTAATATCAACTGGGAGGGAGGCGAAGACCTGCCTCTGGACATTATTACCATCGCCAGCGGAGCGGCGGAGTGGGAAAATCAGAATGCGTTTTCTCCCGCTAAGTTACCGCCGCATGCGGATAGAAATTACTCCCGGCGTCTCTCGCTTTCCGGGAAATGGGACTTTGAATGGTTTAAAAATCCAGCCGCAGCGGAGGGCTTCGACTTGTTCAACGCCGCCTTCCGGCATACCGCAGAGGTGCCGTCTCACCCTGAATTGAACGGATTTGGGATTCCTATATATACCAATATAATCTATCCTTTCGAGCCGACGCCGCCGCAAGTGCCGCATGACGATAATCCGGTAAGCTGCTATCGCCGTGACTTTGAAGTGCCACAGTCGTGGCTGGACGATAATATCTTTATTCGTTTTGATGGCGTGGATTCTTTTTTCTACCTGTGGTTGAATGGCATACGACTGGGATTCAGTAAAGGTAGCCGCAATCCGGCGGAATTTGACGTCAGTAAGCAGGTGCGCGAGGGCAAAAACCAACTGGTGGTGCAGTGCTTGCGCTGGTCTGACGGTACATATATAGAAGATCAGGATATGTGGTGGCTCTCTGGAATATTCCGGGACGTCAGCTTGTACGCGCTGCCGGACACCCATATTGTCGATTATGAAGTAAGCACTACTACTGACACATTACGCTTATCCGTCAAGACTTCGCACCCCTGCCGGGTAAAAGTTTCTTTGCAAGGGTTTTTTGAGGATGAGTTTGATTCAGGAGAGCTCTATGTGAGAAAAGTCAAAGTCAAAACCTGGAGTGCTGAGACACCTGAATTATACAAACTTAGCATCACTGCGGGCACGGATACGGTCAGCTTGAAAATCGGTTTCAGAACCGTTGAGATACTTCATGGAGAGCTTTTGATAAATGGAAAACCAATAAAACTGCGCGGCGTTAATCGCCATGAATTCAACTGCCGTCGTGGTCGCGCGATTACTTACGATGACATGCTTTGGGACGTGAAGACCATGAAGGAACACAATATAAATGCTGTTAGAAATTCGCATTATCCGGCTCGGTCTGCATGGTATGAGCTCTGTGATGAATACGGACTTTATGTATTTGATGAGGCGGATTTGGAAACTCACGGCATGAAAAGCGCACTCAGCACCGATCCTTCGTGGGAGGCGGCGTACCTCGATCGCGTTAAACGTATGCTCGAACGTAATAAAAATCATCCGTCGATCATAGCCTGGTCAATCGGTAATGAATCCGGTTTCGGGAGAAATATTGAGCTGTGCGCGGATTTTCTGCGTCGTCGTGATCCCTCGCGCCCAGTCAACTACTATCACGCTGGAACCGATAAGTGCGTGGACATTGTTGATATGCACTATCCTCACATCGCGGCGATTCGGGAGATGCTTCAGGAAGAACAGTCCGGACGTCCGATATTGCTGGAAGAGTATGCGCATTCAATGGGTAACGGCACCGGTAACATGCGGGAGTATTGGGATCTGATCGAGTCGGAAAAACGTCTGATCGGAGGTTTTATATGGGATTGGATAGATCAGGGTCTGGTGAAAAGCGGATCTGACGGCAGGGAGTTTTTTGCGTACGGAGGCGACTTTGGCGATACCCCTAATGATTTTCAGTTTTGTCATAACGGCATAGTCGCGCCGGACAGGAAGGTGAAACCGGCTCTGGCGGATTTAAAGCATACTTTTCGTCCCTTTGTTTTTCGTTATACTCCCGGAGAAGGGTTGATGGTACGTAACCGCTATTCATTCCGGGATTTGAATGAATTTACCACTGTGGTCAACGGGCAGGCTCTGGTGGTGGATTGTCCTCCCGGCATCGAAGCAAGTATTGCCTGTGGTGATGTTCCAGGCACCTTTGAAATAAGTGTAATGGAGGCGACAAAGGAGATAAGTTACGATCAGATTGAGGTCGGAGTAAAGTCTGTTTGTATTCCTGCCGCCGAATTGTCAGAGCGGGATTTTGATTTTCACCGGAATATAGAATTTCAATTATGGCGTGCCCCGACCAACAATGACAGACCTTTTATTGAATCCTGGCGCGACGCCGGATTCGACCGGGTCAAATTGGAGACGGTGCGCAGTGAAAGACATGGCGGTAATATTATCATAGAACAGCAGTGTGCACAATTTCGGGTAGTCTTCAACTATGTGATTTTAGACGGCGGTTTCCGTCTGATCACTGAGTTTATTCCGCTGACGACGCTTCCGGTATTGCCGCGTGTAGGCATAAGAGTGAGACTTCCTTTGGAATATAAGTTTTTGTCATGGTACGGGCGCGGTCCGTTTGAAAATTACCGGGATCGCAAATACGGCGCCCGGATCGGAACATATTCAGCTCGTGTCGAGGAGCTTGGGAACAGCTATGTCATGCCACAGGAAAACGGCAATCGCTGTGATGTGCTGATTGCCGCGCTTACTGCCAATGACGGCAGAACATTGGCGGTGTACTCGGCTGAATCCTTTGAGACCAGTGTTCATTATCACACCGCCGGAGAGCTTGATCGGGCATGGCATGATTATGAACTGCCCTCAGTCGAGTCGGTGTATTGGAATATAGACCACCTTAATGCCGGAGTCGGCAATGGAAGTCATGGTCCCCGCACACTGCCGGAGTATCAGATCGAGGCAAAAGTGTACAAGTTCACGCTGGAGTTCAGAGAATATGCCTCCGGCATATTCTCCTTGTGTCCGGGCAAAGGGCATTAAAGGACAGTATTGGGATCCAGCCAGGCGGACATTCTGTCAGTGTAATAGCTCATCTCGTTGGCGTTAAAATCTTTCTTTGTTTCTGCGTGTCCGTCCACAAACAGAAAAACGAAATATCCATGTCTGCGGAAAGCATCTTTAGGCATGGTGTCCTGAGTATAGTTGTCCTGATCGCTATCGCCTTTACTTACTCCGGAACTGAACATGTTTTCATTGGATTCCTCCAATAATACCAGTTGAGTAAGCGGGGTTTTTGATTTGGCGAAAATCGTAGAACGCCAGCTGCCGAATGATTTTCCATTGCGAAGATATACCTCGCTGCAATTAAGTGAGTAAGAAAAATCCCGGGTGGTTTCACGCGGGCATCTCAGCAGTTTCTTTTTAACATCACTGACCACGCGTAATTTGTTAGCCCAGCCTTCTGTGGTATTATCCTCTTCCCACAGACATGTACCTTCGGCGTATGGATACCAGCCGTCATAATCCAGAGTATACTGTGAAAAATAAAGTTGTATCTGGCGCATGTTATTCATGCACGAAGTCCGCGCGGCGGACATCCTGGCGTTGTTAAGTGCGGGCAGCAGTAAACCCGCCAGAATAGCTATAATTGCTATAACCACAAGGAGTTCTATGAGTGTGAAGTTCCTGATTATACCTGTTTTGTTCCGCATTTTCTCTCTCCTCTTATCTTTGCGTTAAAACTTATAGTATCATCTAAATATTCTACATTAATTTAGGTGTAAATGCAAATTTGTTTTGCAGAAAAATAAGTGGCATCTTGGTGAATGCGGCACGTATGGGGATTAAAGCGTGGTTATTGCTTTTCAAGTTTTCCGGGTAGAGTGCTTATGAAACGGCGTATTTCATCACGCACCTGACGGTAGCAGTCAAGTTTTTGATCTTCATCGGTAAAAGCCTGCGCCATTTTGGGGGGATCGTCGAATCCAACGTGTATGACTTTTGCGTCGCCGGGAAAGAATGGGCATGTTTCGTGAGCGTGTCCGCACACGGTAACGACATAATCAAAGTCAACGCCGTCAAAGCTGTCGAGCATTTTTGATTTATGACCGGATATATTCACTCCGGCTTCCGCCATTACTTTTACCGCGTAGGGATTGAGTCCATGGGTCTCTATTCCGGCTGAATAAGCGTCAATGAGCCCGCCTTTAAGGTGTCGGCACCAGCCTTCAGCCATCTGGCTGCGGCATGAATTGCCTGTGCATAGGAATAAAACTTTAAGTTTTTTCTGGTTCAATGACATAATATATCCTCTGAGTTTTTTCTTTCTGTTAATTATTCATATAAGGAATTTGCAATTAGAAAAAGCTTTGTCAATAGCGCAAACCGCAATCTAATAAAAAAATTGCGTCAGCCTAACCTATCATCTTTGCCAGTTGTGAATCGGGGAAAAACCGGATAAAGGAAATCAGGCATACCGCGATGCTGTTATTGAACACATGAAGGATAATGGCAGGGTAAAGCGAACGGCTTCGGAGGTATACCAGCTGCATTCCCGCACCCAGAATAAAGAGCGCAGGCCACATAACCGGGGCGTCATGAACGCATGCAAACAGTATAGATGTGGCTGTGAACGCCATAAGCCTGCCAGTCCATGGATAGAAAAATCCGAAAAGAATGCGCCGGAACATAAGTTCCTCAGTCAGCGGAGCCACCGCCACCGCGATAAAGGCGAAAAGCGCGAACTCTGTCCAAGTGCAACTTTTAAGCAGTTCGTTTATCGCCGGTTCACTGAATTCTATGCCGAACATCTTAAACAGGATTTTAGTGCCTATCATTACCGGAATTATCAACAGTTGCAACTTCAACAGGAATTTAAGCATTTCCGGGATCATATGCCAGCGCCAGCGACGAAGGAGAAGTTTATGTTTGAGTAGATGTTTTGCGGGAACAAGTATGGAGCTCAGCGCCAATGCCGTCAGAATTCCGGCGGGAAGCAGTAAAAAGCCTGTCAGTTGAATCCATATTATTGGTACTTTCGCGGATTTAAGCAACGTCAGCAACATGCCACCGCACAAATATATGTTTATTAAGGCTCCTATGGAAAACACAAACGCCAGGATCAACCATTTGTCCACGATCTTGAATGATCTGGCGCACGGCGCGGGGTATTTTAGACCGATATCGGATAATATATTATTTTTTAACATGTAATACGGTTTTATATTTGATATATGCGGGTTATATTTCAGCAATTAATTAAGCATATTTTTATAGAAATGACAGCATTAAATCGTCAGGAGTTGCAAAAAACGTAAAAAATAATGACCTCTGGTGAAACTTTAGCATTTCATCCATGTCTATATCCATTAAAGTGATCGATCAGGATATTAAACATAAGCATAAGGAGCGTGTTAATATGGACCAAAGTCAAATTCAGGAACTTCAGGCTCAAATCCGTGAAGCATCGGCTTTCATCAAACCTTTGAAAATCGAAATCGGTCGTATTCTGGTGGGACAGGACTATCTGGTGAAACGTTTGCTGTTGTCCTTGCTTGCCGACGGGCATGTATTGCTTGAAGGATTGCCGGGGCTGGCTAAAACGCTTGCCGTTAAAACTCTCGCACAGGCTCTTGACGGATCTTTCTCGCGCATTCAGTTCACTCCCGATCTGCTGCCCGCCGACGTCATAGGCACAAGGATATATAATCAGGCTGAACACTCTTTCAGTGTCAAAAAAGGTCCGGTGTTCGCCAATATCGTCCTGGCTGACGAGATTAACCGCGCTCCCGCTAAAGTTCAGAGCGCCTTACTCGAAAGTATGCAGGAAAAACAGGTAACCATAGGCGGCGAAACCTTTTATATGCCCAAGCCGTTTCTAGTCATGGCGACTCAGAATCCGATTGAACAGGAGGGCACCTATCCGTTGCCGGAAGCTCAGGTTGACCGTTTTATGTTCAAACTGAAAATATCGTATCCGGATCGCAACGAGGAAAAAGAGATCATTGATCGCATGGCACATCCGGAAATAAATCTGCATGCCGTCGCCGTCGCTACTCTTGGAGACGTTGAAAATGGCAGACAGTGGGTGGATAAGGTTTATATTGACGAGAAGATCATAGAATATATCCTCGACATTACCATCGCCACCAGACCTAAGTACCGCCAGCAGTTGTCCTCGCGTCAGAGCGAAGCAAAACTGTCCGCACTGGATGATTATATCATGTGCGGAGCGTCTCCGCGTGCCGCCATTGCCATGGTGCTCGCCGCTAAGGCTATGGCGTTTCTTGAGGGCAGAGCCTATGTCGTACCGCAGGACGTCAAGGATGTTGCGCCCGATATTCTCCGGCACCGTATCATGCCTACTTATGAAGCCGAGGCGGAGAATCTTGATACCGATAGTTTGATTAAACATATTCTGGATGAACTCAGAACTCCATAAAGTCGTTTAACCAGTGTCGCAATATATGGACGTAAAAACCGGGGTAAAGGCATTATGCTTCCATCAGAGCTGATAAAAAAAGTAAGAAAAATAGAAATAAAGACCCGTCGCATAGTCGATGAGATCACGGGCGGGGCATACCATAGCGTATTCAAAGGGCGTGGCATTGAATTTGACGAAGTGCGCGAATACACCTTGTCTGACGATGTCCGCGACATTGACTGGAACGTTACCGCACGCATGGGTACGGCATACATAAAAAAGTATGTCGAGGAGCGCGAACTTAACGTAATGCTCCTGGTTGACGTCTCTGCTTCCGGCGCGTTCGGCAGCGGCGACAGCAGTAAAAAAGAACAGGCGGTGGAAATGGCGGCGCTGCTCGCTTTCAGTGCGATACGTAATAATGACCGCGTCGGATTGCTCATGTTCACCGATCGGACTGAGTTGTATCTGCCTCCGCGTTCAGGACGCTCCCATGGTCTGAGACTTATCCGTGAATTACTGGCTTTCGAGCCGGAAAACAAAGGTACCGATATTAACGCGGCGCTTAAAGATATGGTGCAGGCTTTGAAGAAGAAAGCAGTGATTTTCCTGGTCAGCGATCTTATAGAAGACGATGATTTTGAGAAGAGCCTGAAGATAGCCAATCGTCGGCATGACGTGATCTCGGTAAGGATTCTGGATCCCCTGGAGCTGAACTGGCCAGGTACGGCGGGCGTTATGCTGGAGGATGCGGAATCAGGAGAAACGTCATTTTTCGGCGGTGGCGCGTCTGTGCGTCAGTTGTATCATACCAACGCCGGGGAGATGCATGAGCGTGCGCGTGAATCATGCCGTCGTGCAAAGGTGGACATGATAGATGTGCGCTGTGGCGATGATTTTGTAAAACCTCTTATCAGCTTTTTCAGACGGAGACAGGGCAGATGATAAAGATTGATATGCATCGCGAAGAAATATTTTTCATAAAGGAGAGCTCCTATGTTTTTCCGCAGACCTAGATTGTTTGTTACCGTTTTGACGGTGTTTACGGTGCTGGTCGCGCTGGTGGCTGGGATTGCCGCATGGAAGTATCAGCAGGACTTAAAAAACGATACTCCGGTGGAACAGTACGGCGAAACGGTCGTAAGCCCTGCCGCTCCGGTGCTTGGCGAAGCTGTCCGTTTTTCCATTACTTTGAAATGCCCCTGGCACCGGAAACCGCTTGAAGCTTTCTGTGCCCCGGCGGAAGGTCTGCGCGAGGTCGGCAAACCGCTTATAAAAGGTGGCGCGATTGGTTTCGGTTACCGCCTGTGGACAGTTACTTCAACGGTAAGACCTTTTCATACCGGGAGTATCGGGCAGGGGGAGATAAATATTGATTTCAACCGTAAGGGCGAACATAATCAGATGACCGCGATGAAAGTAAAGCTTCCCGGTTTTGACGTGTCCGCCATTACTCCTGACGACGTCAGAAAATTGGCGGTAGCGCCGGAAATACAGATTGCTGAACTTGCCGGACGGCATAAATATCTTATTGCCGGAGTGATTGCACTGATAATTCTGCTGGCTCTTGGAGCTTGGGTATTATCCCGTAAACGTGTGAACGCGGCCGCGAAACTGTTGTCTCCGTGGCAGATGGCGTTTGTGGAACTGAGAGATCTGCGTGAGGCTATCCGCAATCATAGCATGGTCCCGGAAAAATGTATGTCAAGATTAAGTGATGTGGTTCGCGTATACCTTGAAAAGCGTTTTAACTTAAGAGCTCCGCAACAGACCACCGGAGAATTTCTGCGCGATTTGAAATGTTCTGAAAGTCCACTGCGCCAGGAACACAGAGGTTTTCTGGAGGATTTTATGCAGTCTGCCGATCTGGTGAAATTCGCCGGTATGCCCGCCGATGGCGAGCTGCTGGGAAAAGCGGTGGATAAAGCCGAGGCGCTTGTGTCCGAAACAATACCGGAAGAGGAGGAAAAATAATGTTTTCATTTGCATACCCATGGCTTTTGCTGTTGTTTATACCCTTTGCCGGATTGTTGGTGTACGTATGGCGCAAACCCTTGCCGACATTGAAGATATCCACAATCAGGAGTTTTAAAGCCAGCGGAGGCAGCCGGTTGCGACCTGCCGTGATTGTACCGCGAATTATCTTTTCTTTGGCTTTGGCTGTGCTTATCCTTGCTCTTGCCAGACCCAGATACGGGGACGAGAAAGTTATCATGCGGGCTCTGGGGATAGATATCATGCTGGCGCTGGACGTGTCCGGCAGTATGGAAGTTATCGATGTTCCATCTGATATCAAATCTCACAATGAATTGATAAATTCCATAAAATCCGGCAAGGTCTCCAGGCGTATTGATGTGGCTAAAGAGGAAATAGGTAAATTTATCGATAAGCGTCTCAATGATCGTATCGGATTGATTGCCTTCGCCGATTTGCCTTACAATGTCAGCCCGCCGACGCTCGACCATGCCTGGTTGATTCAGAACATGAAACGCCTTGAGCCGGGATCCATCGGCAACCGTACCGGTATCGCCGGACCTGTGGCAAGCGCGGTGCAGCGTCTTAAGGATTCAGAATCCAAACGCCGGGTGATAGTGCTCTTTACCGATGGCAGTAATAATGTCGAAGCCCGCCTTACCCCGCGTCAGGCGGCGGAGCTGGCGGCACAGTTCGATGTAGTGGTGTATACCGTCGGTATAGGCAGTAACAGCGCCTATATTCTGCAACGCGATAACTTTTTTGGAGATCGCTTTGTACCGATAAGGGATGACTTTGATGAAGCATTGCTTAAGGATATGGCTAAAATCTCCGGTGGTAAATACTATCATGCCTCCGACGCTGAAGGATTGGAGAAAGCGATGGAGGAGATAAACAAACTGGAAAAGACTTCTATAGAGCAGCCGCGCCATATTGAGTACAGTGAGTTCGGCCCTCAGCTTGCCATCGTCGCCCTGATACTGTTGCTTACAGGGATACTGCTGGATAGAACTATATTCCTCAAAGTCCCGTAAACAAACGCCATATCCAATATAGCACCGCCGCCGGAAGCAGAATCATGATCAATATCCTGAATCGTATTATATGACGCGGCGGTTTGCGTAAAATCAGACAGAACAGCGAATACACAAGCATATAAGCCCATAGTAATGCAAAAGGAATGATAAGCAGATTGTAACCGGCGGCTTCAATCAGCCGCCCATGTCCGATGGCATATGCGGCGCGAGTCATCCCGCAACTCATGCACGGCTTGCCACTGAGCTCATAGAACGGGCATTTATATCTAGCGGTCAGCGGGAATTCATCAGGAGACCCGCTCAGCCACAGAAATAGCGGAATGAGCGCCAACACAAACACTGTGATCGCATAGCGCCGCTTCCCGGATGTATCCAGACCTGTATTCTTGCTGATTACTTTTTGAGCGGCAACCATTTGAGGACATCCTGGATTGTGTCATCCCAGAATTCCCAGCAATGAGTTCCGGGTTTTTCCCTGTATTCATGCTGATAGCCTATACGGCGCAGGTGTTCGCAGAATTTGACGTTGTCTGCATATAGAAAGTCTTCAGTTCCACAACTTTGAAACAGCTCCGGTCGGCTTTCGCGAGGAACCGCCGCCAGCTTGTCCGCCAGAGCGAATAAGTCGTGTTTACTGCCCGTAAGTTCCTGGTCTTTGCCGAATATACCGTCGAACAGTTCCGGCCAGGTGGGACTTTTTATCGCTATATCCAGCACTCCTGATAAACTTGCCGCCGCGCAAAAACGTTGCGGACAGCTCAGAGCTATTTTGAACGCGCCATAGCCGCCCATGGACAGTCCCGCGATAAAGTTATCTTCCCGTTCACCGCTTATTGGAAAAAACGCCTGACATATGGATGGCAGTTCACTGCTGATATAGGTGAAATATTTACCTCCGGCTTGCATGTCAGTATAGAAACTGCGGTGAGCATTGGGCATAACTACCGCCAGTCCCAGCGCCGAAACATAACGTTCGATGGAAGTTCGGCGCAGCCATATACTATGATCGTCGGACAGTCCATGGAGCAGATATAAAACCGGATATCTTTCTTTTTTTACACTGCCCGCCATGCCGATCATATCCTTGCCGGTCTGTTGCGGAAGAATGACGGTGATGCTTGACTGCATTCCCAAAGATTCTGAAAAAAAATCACAATTTATTAAAGCCATAATCAAATAAGCCTTTTGTTTTTTATTATTGTAAGAGCATTTCCCGGAGAATGTATAATGCTTCCGCGACCGCGCGATGCCTGATGGCGTCACGATTTCCCGAAAAGTTACATTTGATCACTTTGCATTGTCCATTTACTTTTACCGCGATATATACAAGCCCGACCGGTTTTTCCGGCGTGCCGCCGTCGGGTCCGGCGATCCCAGATACCGCTATTCCGGCGGAAGTTATAAAACGCGCACAGAGGTTTTCGACCATGGACGCGACGCATTGTTCGCTTACTGCGCCGTAGGTGTCGAGCACTTCGCGAGTAACGTTCAAACATCTGGTCTTGATGTCGTTGCAGTATGCCACCAGACTGCCTGCGAATATTTCCGACGCGCCCGGTATAGAGGTTATTCCGGCGGCGATCATGCCACCAGTACAGGATTCGGCGGTGCTCAGGGTAAGACATTTTTCTTTAAGCCGGATAATTATATCCTCGGTCATTGATTTACAGTTTTCCTTGAGCAGTTGTTCGCCGAAATGGGATTCCACTTCCGCGCACACGCTACTGAGTTCATGCTCGCTCATGCAACTCAGAAAAAGTTTTACATGGTCATAAGATGCGCAGTAAGCCGTTTTTATGTTTTTGCCTTTTATGATGCTTTCAACGCTTTTTTCCACCTCGGATTCTGATGCGTGGGCGATATAATAGACTTTTGCCGCTACCGGGTTTTTGAGTACGGATTTCAGTTTTGGGATGAGCTGTTTGGCGACCATAGGGCGTTGTTCCAGCGGCGGCCCCGGTAACATGCAGACGTATTTGCCGCTATCGGCTTGAAACCATAATCCCGGCGCCGTGCCAACTTCGTTTATAAAGGCCTCGCCGCCTTCTGGAACGAGAGCCTGTTCGAGTACCTTTGGAGGAGGTGGACAGTTTTTAAGTCTCTGCCAGCGGTCTTTGAATATCGCGCAAATACTTTCATCACTCACGAGTTTTAGCTTGAAATATCCGGCGATCACGTCTCTGGTCAGATCATCGCCGGTAGGTCCCAACCCGCCGCTGGTGATAATCAGTTCTGAGTCTGGTACGAGGTAGTCCAAAGCTTTGCAAATGGCGTCCGGTGAATCCGGTACCACCAGATTTTGAGATGGTACAATGCCGATCTCAAGCAGGCATTCCCCCAGGAACGCCGCATTAGTGTTGACCGTGGAACCTTTGAGCAGTTCATCGCCGATAGTGATAATTGATACTTTCATTTTTTCTATCCACAACCTTAAATAAAATATTATTTCCACCCTGATGATGGTACATTAATACCGGTAACGTGCGAATAACAGGGGGACTATCGCAAAAAGCGTTAATTTTTTTTTGTTAAACTTGGATATTGGCGCTTGCGTGGTATTCTATATGTTGTGCGCGCGCCTCCGGCGTATGAATTTAAGAAAAATAATATTCGGAATAAAATAGCTTATGCGTTTAAGAGTAAGAAAATCTCAAGTCAACGGCGACATCGTCGTTCCCGGTTCCAAATCTCATACTATTCGTGCGGTGGCGATCGCCGCCATGGCGGACGGGGTGTCATATATCCGTGATCCGCTGAAATCCGCCGATACGTTTGCCGCGATAGACGCCGCTACAGCGCTTGGCGCGGAAGTAAAGGTTGAGGATGGCGTATGGATAGTCAGAGGAACCGGCGGCAGGATGAAAGATTGCGGCAGGGTGATTGATATGCGTAATTCGGGCACCAGTTTAAGGATATTTTCCGGGTTGGCGGCTCTGGCTGATTTTGAGGTGAGCTTTGACGGTGATGCTTCTTTGCGTACGCGTCCTATGAGCAATCTGCTTGACGCTCTCACTCCGCTGGGAGTCGAGTCCCGTTCGTCTGACGGCAAATGCCCCTTAAGTCTTAAAGGTCCGCTTAAAGGTGGCAGGACGGTGGTCGACGGCAAGTCTTCGCAGTTCTTGACTGCTTTGCTTTTTGCCGCTCCGCTGGCGGAAAATGATTGTGAGATAAAGGTGGTTAATCTTAATGAAGTTCCTTATGTACGCATTACTCTGGGATGGATGGAACGTCAGGGTATAGAGATGGAATATGCAGATGACTTGTCCTTTTTTCGTATTCCTGGCGGACAGTGCTATAAACCCTTTGATGCGGTCATTCCCGCGGATTTTTCCACGGCTACTTTCCCGCTGACAGCTGCCGCCGTTACCGGCGGACAGGTGGAGATAGGCAATCTTGATTTTGATGATTTACAGGGAGACAAAGTGGTATTTGATTATTTTGCCGCTATGGGGATGGATATTGAGAAGTTTCCTGAATTCACCCGTGTTACCGCAAACGGAGTTCTCAAAGGTATTGAGATAGATATGAACAGTACACCGGACGCGCTTCCAGCAGTGGCGGTCGCCGCCGCCATGAGCCGGGGTAGAACCGTATTGAAAAATGTGGCTCAGGCGCGTATCAAGGAGACTGACCGGATAGCGTGCATGACCCGCGAACTGCGCAAAATGGGCGCGAATGTCGAAGAACTGCCCGATGGCATGATCATTGATGGTTCGGGTTTACATGGTGCCGAGGTCGACGGCTGTCATGATCACCGTATTGTTATGGCGTTGGCGATTGCCGGTATGGTCGCGGATGGCGAAACTGTTATAACTACCGCTGAAGCGGCGGATGTTACATATCCTGATTTTGTCCGGGATTTCCGTGAGCTCGGAGCAGATATGGAAATTATAGAAGATTAGGGAATATATAAAAATGAATGATGGTGGCAGGGTTTGGCTTGAAATTGATATGGGCTTGCTGAAAGATAATTTCCGCAAAATACAAGCGGCAGTCAAGCCGTGTTCGGTATTGGCGGTACTTAAGGCGAATGCCTATGGATTGGGCGTTTTACCGATAGCGACCGCACTGCGTGAAGCCGGAGCCGCCGGTTTCGGCGTGGCTGAACTCAATGAGGCTTTGTCCCTGACCCGTTTGGGCATGCCGGTTCAGATACTGGGCAGTATGATTCCATCGGAGATTCCCGCAGCGGTGGAGCATGGCGTGATTATGCCGGTTGGTGATCTGGCGATAGCGGAAATGATCAGCCGTGAGGCGTTGAAACAGAATCGTGTGGCGGAATGTCATTTTATCATTGATACCGGTATGGGCAGGCTGGGGGCACTTGTCGCGGAAGCTTTTACTATGATTTCCGCGGCGGTGAAACTCCCCGGACTTAAGTGTTCAGGTATTTATTCACATTTTCCGGTGGCGAACCGTCAGGACCTTGACTATACTTTGCGCCAGATAGAAAGATTTCGTGAATTGCTAGGTCAATTATCGGCGGCTGGAATTGATTTCGAATGCGTTCATATTGCCAATAGCGACGCGATAAATAATTTTCCCGCCTCCTTTTCCCGTCCTTTCAATCGGGTGCGTACCGGTATAAATTTATATGGCGCTTTTGACCCCGAGGGGCAGCGTGCTATGAATCTTACTCCGGTTTTATCGCTGAAAACCCGTCTTGTAGCTAAACGTATGCTACCCGCCGGTTCCAATATTGGCTATGGTTGCACCTATACCCTGCAAGAGGATATGCTGGTAGGGACGATCGCCGCCGGGTATGCTGATGGTCTGCCGCTGAATCTGTCCAATCGCGGCTATGTACTCATACATGGTTGCCTGTGCCCGGTCATCGGACGTATTTCTATGGATTATTCCACCGTCGCCCTGACCAACGTCCCCGGCGCTATGATTGGCGATGAGGTCATTTGCATTGGAGGCGATGGCGCCAGAGCCATCACCGTCGATACCATGGCGCAGATCAAGGGTACTCATGCCTATGACGTCTGTTGCAGTTTTGGCTCCCGGGTAGAGCGACGTTATATAAACTGAAAAAAGTTATTCAAAAGCACTTTCCATGGCTTTTTTTACAAACGTTGCTGAATCCTCAAGTAATGCTGCCGCCGCGTCCTGATTATTGATTATGTCTAGAGCCCGATTGCCGATTACGTGTCCATCCGGGCACTCGTCGATTTCAAATATCCAGTCTTCCAGCCCTATGTCGCGCCACATCTGCCCTTTGCTGGTGTCGGTGGGCTGACGCAGATACATAGCCGGAGTGCGATTGGCAAAGGCGATTATGGGGGAATGCATTTCAAAACTGACCACACAGGCGGCGCGGGCGTATACTGCCGCCGCTTCGTCAGGTGTCCAGTAGGAGTTACGCCAATGCACGCGTGAACGGTATTTGTCCGGTACCCGCTCATAGAGCATGGTTCTGCCTAGTTCCACCTGATAGGTCATTTCCGGGCAGATAAGAATATTTTGGTCGGAATTATCCAGTACGTCGATCATGGCTTCGAGCTGTTTTGCGTGGTCAGCTTCGCGGTATTCATTGCTTACGGCTACGCGACGCAGGTCTTCTTCGGTAGCGACTCTACCGGTTATTTCGTGGTAGGGAGTGTAGCGCAGACGTGGAATAAAGCAGCTGAATCCGCCTGGTTTTAGCTTGTGTCTCTTAAGAAAACCGTCTGCCGCCGTATCGTCATGCAGGTCTATGGCAAAAGTGGCGTCGGGACCGAAGCCGGTACGCGGGCAAATTACGCCGCTGTTCCTGAGCAGTTCCAGTGATATTGTATCACGGCAATATATGCCGGTCGCAGTATCCAGCAGGCTTTTGAGTTGCTCGTCTATCGAACTGATGGTAACACCATAGATAAAATAAGGTTTGCCGGTGCGCTCCTTCCAGGTTTGCAGGTCGCGCGCCTGAACGACCGATGGACCGGAGCCGTGCAACATCATGTCGTTTTCCTCGAACGCGCGCTTTAACGCTTCGGGGTCGGAATTGCCATGTAATATATCCAGTGAGGGAAAGCGTTTTCGAAGCATCGCCTCTACGCCGTTGCCGACGTCATCCGGCCAGAGGGTTATGTGCCAGTCGGGTTTTATCCGTTCGAGTAAAGCCAAGATTCCTGGAGTGTGCCCTATGTCTCCAATGTTTACGCTCTGCCATGATGAACGCAGCAGTATGTTTTTCATAATCAGTATATACCTTGTGTTTTTTTGTTTTTAAACATAATATGAACATAATGGTATTTTACATCCAGAGCCTATTTTAGTCAATATCATGCATTGATATTTTGTGAAAATTAGATTTATGGTATTGACAATGCTGAATTTATGAATTATAATTGTGTTATGTTTAAAATATGTTTAAATTGAAAACACCGGGAGTTCCGCATGTATACGCTTTCAGGAAAGAAAGAAAACATTTATAAGGAATTGATCAACTGGATGGATTCCGGCAGATACGAGCCCGGCGCGCAATTGCCGCGTGAAATAGAGCTAGTGGAACAATTTGGTGTGGCGCGTAACACTTTACGTCAGGTATTGAGCAAGCTTGAAGACGAGGGACGTATTGTGAGGATAAAAAAGCGCGGCACTTTTGTCCGTGGAGAAAAAGCCTTGCCGCCGTTGACTTTGCTTATTCCGCATCCATATATTTTTGATTCATCCGAGGCAAGCGGTGGTTTTTTCAGGCAGATGATGAACGCACTTACCATTACCTGTACGCAACTGGGAACCAGAGTTGAAACTATTCCGGTTACTTTTGACAACAAACCGGAAAGTGTGAACTACCGTCAGCTATCGACTTTGAATAGTAACAGCCGGGTGCTGTGTTACAGCGTATGGGCGGGCGATCGTCTATTCCCCGAGCTTGATCGTATAGGCTGTCATACCGGAGTGATTACTCAGGATACTTTTCATTTGCGCCTGTACGAATGCTATTTCAAGAACTGGAGAATATTTAATTACGCGGTAAGGGATACGGTCGCCGAGCTGGTCAGAAGTTTGTATGCGGAAGGTTTCCGGCGTATCGGGCTTATCTCTCCGTTTATCGATCAGACCGAGCATCCGATTATGAACGGTTATCTACAGGCTGCGGGTGAACTTGGACTAACCGCTTTAAGTCGGGCGGTGCCACGGAGTCTGGAGGGCTTGCCCAAAGATATTTTTATGAATTTTTGCGAGCATGAAAGACCTGACGCGATTATCGCTGGACACGGTAATATGCATAAAATGGATTTTCGGCTTAGTATTCAGGAGAACCTTGGCATTAGTAATGATGTAAAGATTGTAACAACAGGTAATTATGAACTTTTTTCGCGCTTTAGTCCCCCGATCCCGGCTTTGGATTACGGGCTTGAGAATATATGCGCGGAAGCTGCTGAATTACTTCTGGCGGATGATTTTACCCCAGGAAGGAAGGATTACCCCGGTTCGTTAAAATGTGGTCAGACGGTATTTAGGTCATATATTAACAATGATAATTTTCATTAAACAAAAAAAGGTGTTAGAATGAAACAGATAAGGGCTTTTACGCTCATTGAGCTTCTCGTGGTGATAGCTATTATAGGAATTCTTGCGTCAATGATGCTTCCGGCGCTGTCCCGGGCGCGTGAAGCGGCACACAAAAGTACATGCCAGAATAATTTGCGCCAGATAGGTCTGGCAATAGCGTCTTATGGCAATGATTATGAGATGTATTTTCAACTTAGAGACGCCAGCGGGAAGTATTGGTATGAGCAGCTTAAGCCTTATGGCGTTAGCTATGCCGAGGGGGAAGAAGACAAGCATTATAGCGGCAAGTATATAACTCAGTGTCCCAAAACCTTTACTACTCCTGTAAGATACGAGCAGTATAAGCTCAGTTATGGCGGCAATCTGTACTTGTTTGGTTATTCTGGAATGGTTGTCGCTAACTATCGTCCGGGTAGTGAACGCAATCCCTCGCGATTGGTTTCGTTCACAGAGACGGCAGGAGAAACGCGCATAAATCCACGCCCTATAGCGCCATTTGATGAATGGTTTTCCTATGGCAGACGCCGCCATCAAGGCGGTTGTGTATATCTTTTTGCCGATGGTCATGCGATTTTTCATACGGCTCCCAAAGATTTTTATGGAGTTGATAAAGAAATAGTTTATCGATCCAATGATTTCAGTATGCCACGTTTTGTACCTGTAAAATAATATGGAGATTAGATTAATGAAGTTTAAGACAGTCGTTTTGTGTCTGCTCACGGGAGTTTCCGGGATGGCAGGGACGGTAAAGCCTTTCGGAGTGCCAACCGGAATCCACAAGGAAAATATTAATGATGCGGTCAGATTGCCTTTGGTGGAACAGGGCAGGGCGGCGGAAATCGTTGTGTCGGAACGTGCCGGTGTGCCGGGATTTGCAGCGGAGGAATTACAGTATTTTATTGAGAAATCAACCGGCGTTAAACCGGAGATAGTTACTTCACGAACTCCAGGTAAGATCGCGATTATTATAGGGGACGGAGCGGTTGCACGTGAAGCGGGGATTGATGTTTCCGCACTGCCGCGTGATGGATTTATTATCCGTGGCAAGGACAATACTCTGGTTATCGCCGGACGTGATGCGGAAAACGCCGACGTTAAGAAAAATCTGCGACGCGGAATATGGGCACAGTTTTATGAGCGCGGGACGTTATTCGGAGTATATCATTTTCTGGAACGTTTTATGGGCGTGAGATTTTACTTTCCGGGTGAATACGGTACGATTGTACCGAAGCATGACAGTTTGGTGCTTCCAGGTATGGATATTGTCGAGGCTCCGGATTTCAGCCGTCGCCGCGCCTCCACTTATTCCGGCGTCGTGCCTGGTGAGCTTAAGGGCGCTGCAAAGATGGAGTTTTGTAATACTAATATGATGCGTTTGCGTTCGGAAACGCAATACATTCCCAATATGCACTCCTTGAGTCGTATAGGGCTGGCAGAGCGTTTCGCGGAAAGCAATCCTGAATTTTTTGCTTTGCTGGGTAATGGCAAACGCGATAACGATTTGTCGCTGCCAGGGCATCGGGGACATCTTTGCTACGCCAGCGAAGGGCTAAAAAATGTCGTATATGAAGACGCTAAAGCTTTCCTTACTGGTCAATCGGCAAAATCCCGTGGCGTGATTCGCAACGGTCGTAACGTATGGGATCCTTCCGCTTTTCAACCAGGATTTTTTAACATCATGCCGCAGGACGGTCATGCCGAATCCAGTTACTGCCGTTGTCCCGAATGCAGTAAATACTATAGCAATGGCAAGGCGTCCGAGCTGGTGTGGCGTTTTGTGGCAGATATCGCCGAAAAACTGCAAAAAGAAGGTACACCTGGTTATGTTACTGCAATGGCATACGGCCCGGCCAAAGAGGTTCCCAAGGTGAAATTGCCAGATAATGTAATTGTAATGCTGGCGTTGACCGGTCCATGGCGCGAAGGCAATCCCGAAGATCAGGCGCAGCTTGATGGCTTGATTACCGCATGGGATAAAAAAATCTCTCCTCACCGGGTATGGTTGTGGAATTATGCCGACAAGCATGCCAGCCGCAATATACCCGGCATTCCCACAGTTACCCCACGTTGTGTCGGAACTTATTATCAGCGCAACGCCAAAGATATTTGCGGCGCGTTTCTCCAGACTGACACAGACAGGTATATGTTTAATTATCTTAACTGGTATGTGTTCTTTAAACTGGGCTGGAACAACAACACAGACGTTGATGCCATGCTTGATGAGCATTACCGTTTGATGTTCGGCAAAGGTGCTCCTGAGATCGCCGCCGCTTTTGACACGCTCGAAAAGCTTTGGGTTGAACGTATCGTCGGCAATACCGTTGATTCTCCGTTGGGGCCGCGCAGTATTGTCCCGTCGGAAGCCGTAGTGTGGGAGGAGATTTACTCCAGTACACAGATAAAAAAACTGCAAGAGCATTTTGATAAAGCCGCCAAGCTCGCCTCTGGAGACGCGGACAGCCTTAAACGCATAACCTTTATACGTGAACAGATTCTGGCTCCGTTGGAACATCAGCACGCAAATTACCTTGAGCGTAAAAGTGAGATCAGCGATTTGCAGATCTATGCCGGCAAGAGCGTAGACAAAGCGGCGCAAATCGTGCTGGTTCCCTTGAACGCGGACGAGGCTAAGGTAAGGACGGATGTACGTATATATCACGATGACCGTTTTCTTTATGTACAGTTTGACTGTGAAGAGCCGAAGATGAAAAATCTCTCTAGTTCCAAACGTGAAAAAGATGACCGCTTTATCTGGCAGGACAGCTCGGTGGAGATATTCCTGAATCCGTCATGCGACCGCAAAGACGTATATCAGATAGTCGTAAACGCTTCCGGCAATATCTCCGATCAGCGTATGCTTATTGATGATGAAGCCGGAAAAAAGATGGACTGGGACTGGGATAGTGCGGCGGATGTGAAAATCACCCGCAACAAGAGCGGCTGGATAGCTGATATTAAGATCCCGCTGGACAAATTGGGAATCAAGTCTCTCGCGACCGGTTCGCGTATTGTCGCCAATTTCTGCCGTTCACGCAATCTTAAGAATGTGGATAAGGAAGAAAATCAGTTCTACACCTGGAGCCCTTATTTGCAACTTGGTTTCCATGATGTAACGCGTTTCGGTACCATGGTTCTTGGAGATGCCCCGCTTAGTGATGGTTCAATAGTCCGCAATGGAGATTTTACCGAAGAGGGCAGAAATGATTTACCCAAATATTGGAACGCTCCGCGTAATCAGGAACTTTGTGCCGGAGTGTCCATCGATAAGCGTGTTTTTCGTACCGGCGGCGCGGCGTTGAGACTGGAGACGGATAAAGGTTCCGGTGCTCTGCATGTCATGCAAAATCTTAAGGCGCTCAAGCCCGATACTAAATAGAGTTTCCTGAAAAAGTCGTCATACACAAAATCTCATTACGTGCCAGCGTCGGATGCCATTTCCTGAGGCCGATATTGACT
>JAFGXT010000331.1 GCA_016936495.1 Victivallales bacterium | reverse complement strand
GCCGCAAATATGGCTTTGTCCACTTCTTCTCTGGTCGCCGCTTTCATGGATTTGAATCCGTAGTCATGTACACGAGCGATTTCAGAACGCATGTAAATGACCTGCGGAATACGTTCAATCGCAAGCTCAGGAAAACTTTTCCGAGCTTCTTCACTGAACAAAAGTTCGATTTCATCTTTATAGCCGGTGCGTTTGTCCACCTGGTTAAAAAGCAGTTTCGCCTTGTCGAAGCAATTCATCCGCTGTAACTCCCGGAGGCAATCTCTGGTCGTGCGGAAGTCGGCACTCATCAGTTTGCTGGTAACAATGACCGTATCAGCTGTTTTTATCGCCTCGGTAGTCTCAGGAATGAATAAACGTGCCGGAGTGTCGATAATCAGGTATTGCGGCTTGGGAGTGCTGAGCAAGCTCTCTTTGCCGATATGGGAAAGAGTACCAGTAAGCGTATGCTGACAATCCAGGTCAACGGCTTTGACCGCCAGCCCGGCGTCATCAAGAGCCAGCAAAAACAACAATGCGGTTGTGGTTTTGCCGCTCCCGCCCTTGGGATTGACGATAGCAATTTTTTTCATTGTTGTCTGCCTCCTCTGTCTTTACATTTTTTACGTATTGAAATTAAACTATGTAAATAAGTTTAATACGTAAAAGAATTATTTCAACATAAAATGTAAAAAACATAAAAAAATAAAGGCATTAAATAAATTAAATACGTATTTTACGTAAATAAGTAAAATACGTATTTAATCAAATATCCGGCAGAGCGTTGATTATAATCTTGCGCTCTTCATCGGTGATATGGATATAGTACTGCGTCATTTCCTGTGAAAAATGACCAACAATACTTTGGACGATTGATAGAGGGACTCCGGCACGGGCGCACCAGGAAATAAAAGTATGGCGTAAGGAATGAAAACCATATTTATTGGAATTGCGTTGACGTTGGCGTTTTTGAGGATCGGTAACATTAATTGTATCAAGTCCGGCGGCAATGAAAACTTTAGCCACTGTAGCAGAAACAGCCCCTCTGTCTTTTAGATAACGTTTTGCCAGGATAGGAAGCAAATATTTTTCAGTTTGCTTTTTTAATGGCTTTAAAATCTTTAACAATGAAGGAGCAATAGGCAAAAGAACAATCGCCCCTGTTTTTTGTGTTTTTACTCGAATTGTCTGCTTTTTGAAATCAATGGAGCTCATTTCCATTAAACAACAATCAATAAGGCGCAATCCAGTGAAGGCTCCTAAAAAGATTAAGACTTTTACTTCTTCAATATTTTTAACATAGCAACTATGGGGAATGGGATTATCCAACACATCAAGAACCTGTCGGAATTGTTCATCGGAGAGGCGTTGATGTTTTTCTGTATTTCGTCTTTTTCGAGGAATTCCAATAAAAGGGTTTTCTTCAAGTCCTGCATCTTTGAGTAAGCAACCGATAATTTTACGCAAACAACCTGTATATGTGTTGAATGTAGATGCCGAAACTTTATTATTCCAAAGCTTGTTTGCAAATTGCTCCGCAATATCTTTATCAATTTGACCAACGAATTCAACGTTGACAAAATCCATAAACATTTCCCATGCTTTCTTGTAGCATGCAATGGTTGATTCTTTCAGCTCTGGTCTCAGGGAATTTGATTCAAACATATTCCAGGCGATATTCAGCGGTAATGTTTTATTGGAATTTTTAAGTTTTTTGGCAACGGCTACATGAGCGGCAAGTTCTTCTTTTGTTTCGGCATTTACCACTGGAAGATAAGTTTTTGCATTTTTTTCCGCGACTTCTTTGTTGCTTGTATGTAAAGATATGGTTTTACGTTTTCCATTGATACTGAATCTCACATAGTACATTGAACCACGTTTAAAAATATGACCTTGTCCTTTTCTTCGCGCTTTATCTTCTGCTCTCATAACCTTGTATCCCTTTTGTATCCCTTTGCATAGAAAATGTATCCCCTTTGTATCCCTTTCGGAAACCTGTATAAACTATGACATATCGTGATAAATTGCAAGGATTGAGTAGAAAAAAGTGGTACACCCGAAGGGACTCGAACCCCAAACCTTCTGGTCCGTAGCCAGACGCTCTATCCAATTGAGCTACGGGTGCACATTGTAGTGTCGTCGTGATCGTTGACCGATCAGCGATGAGGTAGTAAAATAGCCCGTTTTATGTTTTCGTCAAGCCGGAAAACGATGAAAAATCAATATTTTTTTGAGTTTATTGATGGCGATGTCTGGTACGGTAGGTTCCCGGAGGAACGCCGATGAGTTTTTTGAACACTTTGCTGAAATGATATTCGTCGTTATAACCGATCTTATGGCATATTTCCCGTAGAGAATCATCGGAGGCGGCAAGCAACGCACAAGCGCGGTTTATACGTTCCCGGTGGATAAGCGCTGCAAAGCCCAGCTTAAAATGTTGTTGCAGTACATAGCTGGTGCGCGAACGGGATAGCGATAGAAACGTCGCCAGGTCATCCAGGCCTATCCCGGCGGAAGTGGCGTGATCGTTGATGAACGATGCTATCGCTTCCGCGCGTCGCGAACGGTGATAGGCTATATCATGAATATTTTCCAGTTCCGCTATCATGCCTTTTACGTACAGATGCAATATACTCAGTAGCCGTCGGGCATGATCCTTATTCACCAGCGGCAGTTTTGCGTATTCCTCATAAAACTCATTCGGCAACCCTCGCGGCGGAGTTGTGCCTCGCTCCCGCCAGGTTCCGGCATAGAGCATACCCAGGTGAATGTCCCGGCGGCGGAGCGGCAGGACTATTTCACTTACGCCTTTCCAGCAGTGTTCCATGCCACCTGGCTCTTTTCCATTTTCAAACTTAGCATTCATGCGATAACGGCAGTGCTCAATACAACGTTGGTCAAAACCGATATTACACACGGGGATTTTCCGATGCGACTGTCTCTCCAGAGAAAACACGGCAAGTCCGGCTGATCTATGAAAAGCGCCTTTGTTATCAACAACGGTGACGTTTATATCCAGAGTTTTCTCCAGAGCTTCTATTGATTCTTCCAGATTCATGATATATTCACTTTTGTATAAAAAAATTGTTAACAAGATAAATATACAATATAACAGTAAATTTGTCCATTTACGAAAACACCATTAAGCGATAAAATATAGATATAGTTTTTTATACAATATCAAGGAATTTTATCATGAGTATCAAAGCACAAGATTATGTACGTACACTTGAGAAGTGGCTTGTTTATGCGGAAAAAGCGATTTATCAACCGTTATCTCAAAGCGACATGGCATGTTATGGCCCAGGCAATCATGGACATTGGTCTTTGCAATCCAACACTACCGCGTTCGGAGCTTTCGCGGTATTGGCTTCCGATCCGGACTTTGACGAAGTCCGAGCTGGAATGTCCCGCGAGCGGGCTTTGAACATTGCCCATAAGTTATTGAACTTTACATTGCGTAGTCACCATAGCGGTGGAGGGGCGACTTTTGACGGTGAATCCTGGGGGCATTCCTGGATCAGCGCTTTGTGCATTGAGCGTATGATGCATGGCGTGGAAGCGCTTGACGCACAGCTTACCAATGAACAGCGTGAGCTTCTGCGCGGCATGCTTATTTCCGAAAGCGACTGGATACTGAATTATCCGGTGGAGGCTGATCTCGACGCGTCCACGGGAAATAACCGTCCGGAGTCGAATATATGGAACGGCGCATTGTTGCATCGTACGGCGATGATGTATCCGGATTGTTCCGGCGCGGAAAATTATCGCAGGAAAGGCACGGAATTTATTTTGAACGGTATATCGCTACCCTCTGACTTATGTTCGGATATGATAATAGCCGGGCGTAAGCTTTCAGAATGGTGTCATGGCGCAAATTTCACCGGAGATTTCGGGCTGAATCATCATGGTTATTTAAATGTCGGTTACATGGTCATATGTTTGTCTAATATTGCCATGTTGCATTTTTCTTACAAAAAGCGTGGGATAGCGGCTCCGGAAGAGTTGTATCATCACGCTCTCAAACTATGGCAGGTAATAAAGAATTTTACTTTTGCGGATGGCAGGTTATGGCGTATCGGCGGCGACTCCCGGGTACGATATTGCTATTGTCAGGATTATGCCATTCCCATGTGGCTTCTGGCAAAAGATTTGTGGAATGATCCTGATTGTGATGCCTTTGAAGCTGGATGGCTGGATATAGTCCGGATGGAAATGGCGGATAATGGGGACGGTTCATTCCTGGGCGGCAGGCTTGAAGAACTTAAGGCGGCGTCTCCTTTATACTTTCAGCGTCTGGAGGGAGACAAAGCGGTAACGTTGTCCATGGGTGCTTACTGGACGCGTCTGTACGGGTTTGACGACATTGAAACGGTACCGGAATTCGCGCCGGAATGCGGTTGGCATGATGAGTATCACGGAGCGTTGATGCAGCGCGGCAAAAAGCGTATGACGTCATTTGTTTGGGATGGTAGTGGAAAATCAATGGCGATGTGTTTACCTGCTGATGATTCAAGCATGGCGGAATGGCGCCAGAACCTGATCGGACAGATAGACGGCTGCGGCGCAATAAACCGGATTTATTCAACAACGCACAAGGATTATGTGTTTGAGGGTGGTTTCAATACTTGCGGACGCGCGTTATGGCAGTCGCAACATCACGTGGCGGAGGGGCAGGCGGACGAAGACACCGCGCTTGAAGACATTGCCTTTGCCGCGCTTCCTGATGACTGCACGGTAGTGGTGATGCAACGTGCCAAAACCATAAATCGAGTGTATTTGAAGACAGTCAAGGGAGTATTCTGCAATATTCCCAATGATGTCTTTAATAATTACACGAGGCATTACAATGCGGGCGGAAATGCGCTGGAGCTGAAAGGCAATACCGGTAAATCCGAACTTATAAGATTGGACGTCCCTCAGGTGGAAATAGACGGAATGCTGAGCCTGAAAATGGTTTATGGCGCGGATGAGCTGTTCGTCAATCGTCCATCTGGACGGCAGGTGCGTATTCAGAACCCTCCGGTAACATATGGTCGTTCCGGCGGCAATTTGTTTTGCGATGAACTTTGCGTGCCGTGCGAGCTTGACATGCAGGATTACGAACCCGAAAGCGTACTGTTTGATCTGGGTTTTGTCATGCGTGCCGGAGCGGAAGCCGGAACCACTGATGCTTCAGCTATTATGTGTAGTAGCGATGACGTGCGGGCGATACTGACGCGGGGCGCTGACGGGCATACTTATCTGTTCGCGGCGTGTTTTGGCGAGGCGCAGAGCGTGGAACTGATGCCGGGACATTATACCAGCGCATTACGGCTGGACACCGGCGAAAACCTGTCCATTAGAAACGGCACACTGAGACTTGACATGCACAAACACGGTTCAATGGTGTTGAGGTTGTCATAAAATTTATTCCAGCGTCAGGCGGCGGCGTGCCTCACTTGGAGGTACGCCGCGTTTTTTTGCGTACAGCCGGGAGAAATAATAGCGGTCTTCAAATCCCGCTTCTTCAGCTATTTCGCCCAGGCTCATTCCGGGATGTTCTTTCAGCAGGCGATCGACCATATTTAGACGCTTTTCTATAAGTAACTGCTTAAAAGTCATGCCGGTACGTTTTTTTATCAGATGCGCCACCGTTGATTCACTCCTGCCGACGTGCCGGGCGAGGTCGGTCAATTTTATATCACGTATCGATCCGGCGTCGAGCATTTTCCGTATCTGTTCCCATATACGGTCTCCGCGATATGCCACCAGTTCACGCGCAACGATATAATCCATCAACATTCGGAACAGTCCAAGTAAATCCTCCAGTTCCTCCTGAGAGAAAAACGGACGGAGCATAAATTCCTTTTCAAGTTCGGCTTGCAATGTTTTGTCGGCGCTCATTAATGGCGGCACAGCTTCGGTGCGAAACTGTCCGAAACCGATGAATCCGGCAAGCTGACCATCAACCTGCACCGGCGCCATGACCTCACGCAGTCCGGCATGGCAATGGTAGCATACCGCATGATTGGCTTCCGCGGCGTTACGTTGCTGGCGACGGTCTTGCTCACGGCATTTGTCGATACCGCCGAAATGCGTCTGTATCAACTGACAGTATGCGCTATTGGTCTGATGTCGTCCCCGTTGCAGAATGGTGCCGTCGGCGGCAAAGAAAACGGTCTGGATTTTCATTATCGAGGCAAAGTTGTCCAGCAGTTTTTTTACTTCATCGCATAGAATAAGTTTCAGGGATAATGACATATTGCGTTTCTCGCTTTTTGTATAAAATAACAGCCAATTACGGTTTTGTCCATCTCTTTACCGGATTTTCCATTTACTTTGACAGTCCGCCTGATTATACTTTCCGCAGCCACACGGCAAACAACATAAGGACGAATCAGCATGGACAAAGTAAAAGTAGGAATTATCGGATTGGGATTTATGGGCACAACGCATTACGACATTTACAAGCACTTGGAAAATGTGGAAGTCGTGGCGGTGGCAGACGCCGATCCAGATAAAAGACGCGGAGACATAAGCAAGGTTTTCGCCAATATCGGGGGTGGGGACAACTCCACTCCTCTGGATTTTTCCAATATCAGGGTGTTTGAATCGGGAATGGAACTGATAAATGCCCCGGAAGTCGATGTGGTTGACATTTGCGTCCCCACTCCGGGACACAAGGAATTATTGATCGCCGCCCTGAATAAAGGCAAACATGTTTTTTGTGAAAAACCATTATGCCGCAATCTGGAGGAACTCAAAGAGATAGAGGCGGTGGTGAAAAACGCCCGTGGATATTTTAACGTTGGTATGTGCGTCAGAGCCTGGCCGGAATACTATCACGCTCGCGAATTGTACACATCCGGCGCGGCGGGAAAAGTGCATAGTTGCGTATTCCGACGCCTGTCGCCCAACCTCGACGGTAAAGCCTGGGATAACTGGTTTATGGATGACAAACGTTCCGGCGGGGCACTGTTGGATCTGCATTTGCACGACGCCGATCTGGTTTGTTATTTTTTCGGAATGCCCAAAACTGTAAGTACTTTCGGGGTGCGAGGGGTGTGCAGTAAAAACGGATTTGATCATGTAGTTACCCGCTATGACTTCGCCAATAATACCTTGGTAATGGCGGAAGGCGGCTGGGCGGCAGCCGGTAGTGTGCCCTTTGAGATGAACTTTCAGATCATCTGCGAAAAAGCCACCATATGTCTCAATGCCGGAGGCTATAAAGTACACTGGAATGATGGTCAAGTTGAGGCTCCTGTCCTGAATGCGGACGAGTTGCCCACCGGCTGGCACAGGGAGTTGAACTATTTTATTGATTGCGTTGCCAACGGGATAACTCCGGATAAATATCAAACTCCGCAACAAATATTTGAATCGTTCAAAGTTATCATGGCGGAAATGGAATCGGCAGAAAACAATGGTCAGCCAGTGGAGGTGAAATAATGTACAAGGCATTGAATTATTGGGTGTTCGGCGGCTTTGCAGATAATCGCACCCCCTTTGAATTTATCGATTTCGCGGTAGAAATGGGCTTGGACGGCGTGGAACTCACCGTTGGCGACGCGCTCTCCCCTGACATTTCACCAGCCCGGTGCGCGGAAATACGTGCATATGTGGACAGCAAACAGATCGGACTGAAAACTCTTGCCACCGGATTTTACTGGGGTTGTTCTCTTGGTTCGGAAGATTTGGCAGAACGCGCGGCAGCGGTGGCATTTACTGAAAAATACCTAAAAATCGCCTCATGGCTGGGGGCTGAAAGCATACTGGTGGTGCCGGGCGCGACTTGCGTGGCATGGGATCCCTCCCGTCCGCGCCAGTCCTATGTGTCGGTATGGAACAATTCGCTGGCGTCGTTGAAAAAACTGCTGCCGTTGGCGGAGGAACTCGGGGTGAATATCGCGCTGGAAAACGTCTGGAACCGCTTTTTGCTGTCGCCGATGGAATGGAAATACTATCTGGAACAGTTCGATTCCAGCCGCATAGGTATATATTTTGACGTCGGCAATTGCTGCATCTACGGCGTACCTACGGATTATATTGATATTCTCGGCGCCAAAATCAAGGCGATACACATAAAGAACTTCTCTGGAAATGATTGTGGTGGCGGACTGCATGGCTTTGGCGATGACCTGCTAACTGGCGACGTGGATTTCGCCGCCGTATTCGCCGCGCTCAAACAAATAGCTTATACCGGACCGCTTACTGCTGAGATGATCCCGTTTTCACGTCTGCCCGATCTAGTGCTCCCCGATCAGGCGCTGGCGGAAAAAACAGCACGCCAACTCAAGAAACTTTTAGTCCCATAATAAAATAGCGCCGTCCAGATGGACTGAGTTGTCCGTCCGGGCGGCGATTTATTCACTCTTCAAAGCTGATATACCTTTGCCATTCGTTTTATTATTGACAAGCACGGCCGGATGGGTTACTCCGGTAATATCAATATTTCGCAGACGCCGAGCTTGGGTATAGTAAATAACGTCGCGCTGAAAGAAGCCATGGAAGCAGTAAAGAATATTCTTGCGTTGGACAAAAACCATATCGATATGAAACTCCAATGACAGAATAAAAAAACATCAATTCCTGTATAATGCGCGTTTAATTAAACAAATGTGCGTTTGATTTCTCAACTTTAACATGGTAATCGGTCAGTGTTTTGGGATGTTTTAGATGCTGGGGCTCTTGAATATGGCGATAAGGCTATTAGATTAAATTCCTGTTACAATAAACTTTAATCAATGGGTACGAGCGTGAAGACAATAGTAACAGGTGGCGCGGGTTTTATAGGATCGGCTGTAGTGCGCCATATAATAAAAAATACTACGGACGAATTGTGCGTCATCGACAAGCTGACATATGCAGGTAATCTTGAATCGCTGGCGGAAGTCTCCGCCAGTAAGCGTTTCCGCTTTGAACACGCTGATATCTGTGATAAAGCGGAGCTGGACAGAATATTTGCCGATTTTCAGCCTGACAGTGTAATGCACCTCGCGGCGGAATCCCATGTGGATCGTTCTATCGACGGCCCCGGTGAATTCATTCAAACCAATATCGTGGGTACCTACACCCTGCTCGAAGCCGCCCGCAAATACCGGCTGACGTTAAGTCAGAATAAGCAGGATGAGTTCCGTTTTCACCATATATCCACGGATGAGGTCTATGGTGATCTTAAGGGCCCCGAAGATCTTTTCCGCGAGAGTACCCCCTATGCGCCGAGCTCGCCTTATTCCGCCAGCAAGGCGGCAAGCGATCATCTCGTGCGCGCCTGGCTCAGAACCTTTAAACTGCCGACGCTTATAACCAATTGCTCCAATAACTATGGTCCTTACCATTTCCCGGAGAAACTTATCCCGCTGATAATACTCAATGCATTGAATGGTAAACCCTTGCCTGTGTATGGCGATGGTTGTCAAATCCGGGATTGGCTTTATGTGGAAGATCATGCCCGCGCTCTCTATACGGTTCTCACTCAGGGTAAACCCGGAGAAACCTATAATATTGGCGGTCATAACGAGAAGAAAAATATCGAAGTAGTCAATACCGTGTGTGAACTTCTTGACGAGTTGTCCCCGCGCAAGGACGGACTATCCTACAAAACGCAGATAACATTCGTCCCGGACAGACCCGGGCATGATCTGCGTTACGCCATCGACGCCACCAAAATAAAGAATGAACTCGGCTGGACACCGCAGGAGACTTTTGACAGTGGTCTGCGCAAAACCGTGGCATGGTATCTTAACAATAAAGACGGCTGGTGCAAGCACATACTCGACGGCTCATATCAATGCGAACGCTTGGGATTAGGAGAAAAATAATGAAAGGTATAGTTTTGGCAGGAGGTTCAGGCACACGTCTGCACCCGGTAACTATGGGCGTCTCCAAGCAGTTGCTGGCGATTTATGATAAACCCATGATATATTATCCTATATCCGTGCTTATGCTTGCTGGAATACGCGATATTATGATAATAACCACCCCCGACGACCAGGCGTCGTTCGTCCGTCTGCTGGGGGATGGATCACGCTTCGGAATCAATCTCTGCTATGAGGTGCAGCCATCTCCAGACGGTCTGGCTCAGGCTTTTATCATCGCCGAAAAATTCATCGGCGCCGATAGTGCGGCTCTGGCTTTGGGCGACAACATCTTCTATGGTGCAGGATTCAATGACTTGCTGAAAAAAGCCGCCGTCAGAGACAATGGCGCCACGGTGTTCGGCTACTGGGTTCATAATCCGGAATGCTTCGGTGTGGTTGGATTTGATAAGAATCAGAATGCCATATCCATTGAGGAAAAACCCGCTAAACCTAAGTCCAACTATGCCGTTACCGGATTGTATTTTTATGATAACGATGTAGTGGAGATTGCCAAAAGTATCACCCCTTCCGCCAGAGGTGAACTGGAGATCAGCACTGTTAATCAGATATATCTTGATCGAGGCAAATTGGTGGTGGAAAAGCTGGGTCGGGGATTTGCATGGCTTGATACAGGAACTCATGACAGCATGATCGACGCGTCGGATTTCATCCGTACCATTCAGAATCGGCAGGGACTTCAGGTCGCGTGCCTGGAGGAAGTGGCGTGGGAAAACGGCTGGTTGACCTCCGGAGATCTTCATCGTATCGGTAGGGAATATCAGAAAACTCAATACGGCAGATACCTGCTGAATATAATCAAGGAAGACGCTTAAAATGGAAGTTGTTGAAACCGCGCTTGACGGAGTTGTTCTTATAAAACCCAAAATATTCGGAGACAGTCGCGGATATTTTTCTGAGACATACAATAAAAACGAATTGGAGGAAGCCGGAATTCGCGCCGATTTTATTCAGGACAATGAATCCATGTCACGCTATGGCGTGGTCAGGGGATTGCATTATCAGAAGGCACCTTACACTCAGGCTAAACTGGTCAGGGTTATTCAGGGCAGCGTTCTGGACGTAGTGGTGGATATACGTATTGGCTCGCCGACTTTTGGACAATATGTTGCAGTCGAACTGTCTTGCGAGAATAAACTTCAGATGTTTGTCCCGCGCGGTTTTGCTCATGGCTTCGCGGTTATCAGCGACAAGGTGATCTTTGCTTATAAGTGCGATAATGTTTATATGCCGTCGCATGAATGCGGGGTGGCGTTTGATGATCCGGCTCTGGGCATAGACTGGTGCGTGGATGCAGAAAAGATGATTCTCTCTGATAAAGATCAAAAAAATCCATTGCTGGCAGATGCCGAACTTTTCGATTTTTGCACAAAAGATTATCTTGCCTGAATGAGCCGCATCGGACGAGTCTGACAGAAGAAAAAACAGACAGGCTTAACGGGTTTCTTCCGCATATATACCCGGCATGGCTTGAAATACCCGTTGCTGACATTTATATTCAGAGTGATATTAAACCATTGAACGATTTGAGTTTATGTCATGAAAGATTTAACTTCCAGCGTCTATACATTTGAAGACCTTATCGAAGGGAATTTTCTCTATATAGATAAGACTGAATACCTTTGGCGGCTGATCCAGCCCGCTAAAGGCATCTATTTTCTTGCCCGTCCGCGCCGCTTCGGCAAATCGCTGGCATTATCCACGCTCAAGGCTGTGTTTCAGGGCAAAAAGGCGCTGTTTAAAGGTCTAGTGCTAGAATCCAAGCCTTACGATTGGAAAGTGTATCCGGTGATTCATCTGGATTTCGGTAATTGCGATGCTTTCGACGCCGACAGTCTCCGGCAATACCTGATCGAAACTATCGACGCCATTGCCAAGACCCACAACATCAGTCTAACCAGAAGCGGCGTCTCCGGTCATTTCACCGAACTGGTAGAGGCAATGACGATAGAATCCAAGATAGTCATCCTCATAGATGAATACGACAAACCTATTCTTGACAATATAACAAATCCCCGAAGTGAAGATATTCGCCAGGTTATGGAAGATTTTTATTCTGTGGTCAAAGGAACCGAACCCTATCAGCGTTTTGTGATGCTTACCGGAGTGAGTAAATTCTCTAAGGTTTCGGTGTTCTCCAAACTCAATAATCTGACCGATATTTCCATGAACGCTAACTATGCTACCATGTTCGGTTATACTCAGCAGGAACTGGAATCCAACTTTGCCGATTACATCAACAGCGCGGCTAAACGATTGGAAATGGATCGGGATGAACTGCTCAGGCAACTTAAAGAATGGTATAATGGCTATCGCTTCGAAGAAGACGCGGCTACCGTATACAATCCCGTTTCAATTGCCAAGTTTTTTGAATCCGGCGGCAAATTTAAAAACTTCTGGTTTGAAACCGGTACGCCCCGATTTCTGATCGATCTGCTTAAACAGAACAATTATGATTTGCCGTCGCTGGAAAATCTTGAGCTGGACGAAGTGGGTTTTTCCGCCTATGAAATCACCAATCTGGCGGTGGAACCGCTGCTGTTTCAGACCGGATACATCACCATTCACAGTTACGACCCGGAGACCATGCTTTATACTCTCGGCTATCCGAATATGGAAGTAAAAAACGCTTTCATCCGCCATCTGATGGATGTGTTTACTCCAGTACGCAAGGAAATCGCAGCCAGCCATATCGTTAAAATTTTTCAGGCCGCCAGAAGCGGCGCCATCGACGCGTTGATGGCGCAGATGCGGATATTTTTCTCCAACATCCCCAATAACATCACCTTGCAAAATGAGAAATATTATCAGACCGTTTTTTATCTGGTGCTGAAACTGGTCGGTATTTATATTGACGTCGAAGTCAACACCGAATCGGGGCGCATCAACGCCGTATTGCAAAGCGGCGACCGGATCATCATCGCCGAATTCAAACTTCACGATTCAGCGGAATCCGCCTTGCAGCAGATCAAGGATAAAAAATATTACGAGAAATATCTGAGTTCCGGTAAGGAGATCATTATTCTGGGCGCGGCTTTCGATGCCGAAACCCGTAATATCGAACACTGGACGAGTGAAATCATCGAGAACACCCCTTCGTTGCCGTTGTAAGAAATTATTCAATTTAGCGGGTTAAATAAATCTGCCGCATGGTCGATAACATCAGTTATGTGATTTTGCCTGTAAAATTGTTGATTTATTATCCGCCGTGGAGTAACTTATATTGACATAGAGATTTTTTCGGGCGATAATGTATATGCTAAACTTATAATTTTTGACGCCGGTTTTTTATGAATGAACTGAAAGAACAGATACTGGACAAGATTGACGTCCGGGAGCCCTCCATGTATAAGGTCATTCTCATGAATGATAATTATACTACCATGGATTTTGTCATCATGATTCTGATGATGGTTTTCCATAAGACCCACGATGAAGCTCAGAAAGTTATGCTGCAAGTACATAAGAGCGGTAAAGGTATTGCCGGAGTGTACCCCTTTGAGATTGCGGAGACCAAAGTAAAACATGTTGAAGCTTTGGCGGAAAAACACCGCTTCCCTTTGAGATGCGCAATGGAGGAGGATTGATCTTGAGCGAGATGCCGGAAGTCAACCCCGATCTGCATGCTGTACTCGTTGCCGCCGGTGAACTGGCGGGAGAGCGCGGACACGAATATATTCTGTCTGAACACATACTCTATTCCATGCTTGGAAATACGAAAATACAGCAGTTGTTCGATAATTTGAACTGTGATATAGATTTTGTATACAGCGAACTGGATAACTTTCTGACGCATAACGTAGAGCATCTTGACTTCCATTCTCCTCCGGTGGAATCGGTGGCGTTTTCCCGGATAATTAGCCGGGCGTTTAACATGGCGCTGGCGGCGGAAAAGGATTATGTAGACGTGTTTGATATTTTTATCGCCATTTTTGACGAGAAAAACTCAGTGTCATGCTACAGTCTTCATCGTGCCGGGCTTAGCCGTTATGAGGTCATAAAAGAGGTAGCCCATGGCGATTATATGGATGATGATATCCTTGATGGTATAGATTTTAAAAACCTGAACCTCATTGCCTTTTCAGATGATGAGGATGAAACGGACAGTGTTGAAATCAGTATAGAGCAAGAGACTGAAAAAACTGACGGTAACGCTCCGGAAACTAAATTTCTTCGTAAATACGCTGTCGATCTCACCCGCATGGCGGCGGATGGGCGAATTGATCCAATTATCGGCAGGACTCAGGAACTGGCGCGGGTGATGCAATCGCTCAGCCGTAAAAAGAAAAATAATCCTATTCTGATAGGGGAAGCTGGGGTCGGCAAGACCGCGGTGGTCGAAGGTCTTGCTCTAAAGATAGCTTCTGGCGACGTCCCGGAAAAACTTAAGAAAACCACCATATGGGCATTGGACATGGGCGCGCTTATTGCCGGAACCAAGTTCAGAGGTGAGTTTGAAGAACGACTTAAAAAAGTGATTGATGAACTTAAAAAGCAAAGCGGCGCTATACTCTTTATAGATGAGATACATACGGTTATAGGCGCGGGTGCGGTCAGCGCCAGTGCTCTGGACGCGTCGAACATCCTGAAGCCAGCGTTAAACACCGGCGAAATAAAGTGCATCGGCATAAGTACTTACGACGATTACAAAAACCACATACTCAAAGACAAGGCGTTCAGCCGTCGTTTTCAGAAAATAGATGTACGTGAACCTTCAGTTGCAGAGACCATCGCCATACTCGCCGGAATTCGTCCATACTATGAAGAACATTACGGCGTGAAATATTCTACCAAAGCTCTTGAACAGGCCGCCCGGCTGTCCGCCCGTTATATGAGCGACCGGTATCTGCCGGACAAGGCGATAGACGTCATCGATGAGGTCGGAGCGCGCAATTCACTGAAAGACGCAAGGCGTAAACAGCTTATCACAGTCAGAGACGTTGAGGAGACCGTGGCGCATATGGCAAATATTCCGCCGTCAAAAGTGTCATCTTCCGACCTTTTCCGTCTTGCGGAGCTGGATAAGGATCTCAAAGGATTGATTTTTGGTCAGGAAGAGGCGGTGGAAAACGTGGTTACCGCCATAAAAATATCCCGAGCCGGAATCGGCAATAAGGAAAAACCCGTCGGCTCGTTTCTTTTCTGCGGCCCTACCGGCTGCGGCAAGACTGAACTGGCTAAACAGCTGGCTGTCAATCTTAACATCAATTTCGTCCGCTTTGACATGAGCGAATACGCCGAAAAACATACCGTTTCCAAACTCATAGGCAGTCCGCCGGGTTACGTGGGATTTGAGCAATCAGGTTTGCTGACCGAGGCGCTGATAAAAAATCCGCATAGCGTGGTATTGCTCGATGAGATAGAAAAAGCACATGCGGATATCTATAATATATTGTTGCAGATAATGGATTACGGAACCCTGACCGATAACAACGGGCGCAAGGCGGATTTTCGCAATTCGATACTTATAATGACCAGTAATGTGGGAGCGCGTTCTCTGGATAACGGCAATATTGGTTTTTCCGGAGACAAACAGCCGGAGCTGACCACCCGCAAGGATGTGGAAAAATATTTCAGTCCGGAATTCAGAAACCGTCTTGACCGGATCGTATATTTCAATTCCCTGACCCGCGAGCTTATGAGCAGGATCGTATTGAAATTCCTCAAGATGTTTGAACAAGAACTTGCCACCCGCAAAGTCGCGTTCAAAGTCGATGCGCGTGCGGTGGACTGGTTTGCCGAACACGGCTTCGACGCCAAAATGGGCGCCAGGCCGCTGGAAAGACTTATCCGGCGCGAACTGCATGAAAAAACGGCGGAACAACTGTTGTTCGGCTCCTTGCGCACAGGCGGAAAACTTGCGGTATCAGTAAAAGCCGATCAGATCAAGTTGTCGTTTTCCAGCTCCGCTTAAAGACTGGAACAAAATAACCTGTAAAGCTTTGATAATTTGTTTTGCGACAGTTCCTTAGAATATAAAGTTACATAAATGTAGTTTTTTGTGAGTTTTCTTTTGAAGCGGCGCGTTTGTGCCGCTTTTTTATTTCTTACACGCATGTGATTTTTGTGAGGTTTTAGCTCAGTATGGCAAGATTACGTTTAAAAAGTACATTTTTAAATATTTATAAATAAAATTCATGAGTACAGAGTGGAAATATTTTTAACAATAATTGCAAATATGTAATATTAATACTAGATTAATTACAAATTTGTAGTATTTTATAAGTAAGAGCGCAGGATTGCAATATTTCGTATAATGTTATCAATTAACAATTTAAGACAATTTTGAAAATACTGGCATTATTGTTGCTTTATATGCAGAAAATTATTTGAAATTATTTTTTTTACATCAACTCTAAATAATGAGGAAAGAATAACTATGAGCAGTTCACTCAGAAAGAAAGCCGTTTCCGCTATTGCGTCTGTCCCCGTCAGACTGTCAGGCAGCAAGGCCTGCAAAAACGCCAATGTCGCCGAGATATTCGGCGAAGATGTCTTCAGCCTTAAGGTGATGAAAGATTATCTGCCCAAGAACGTTTTTAAAAAGCTCCTCAGCACCGTAAAAAAAGGTGAGACCATTGACGCTGACATCGCCGATGAAGTCGCAGTGGCAATGAAGCGTTGGGCAATGAGCAAGGGCGCCACTCACTATACCCATTGGTTCCAGCCGCTGACCGGTACCACCGCAGAAAAACACGATTCTTTCATTGAGTCAGATTTCGACTCCGGCATCACTATGGAATTTTCCGGCAAGAACCTGATTCAGGGAGAACCTGACGCGTCTTCATTCCCTTCAGGCGGTATCCGTTCAACTTTCGAAGCCCGCGGTTATACCGCGTGGGACGCCACCAGTCCGGCGTTTATCAAGCGCGATGAAAATGCTTCCACTTTGTGTATTCCAACCGCTTTTTGTTCATATACCGGTGAAGCTTTGGACAAAAAGACTCCGTTGCTCCGTTCCATGCAGGCCGTATCACGTCAGGCCGCCAGACTGCTCGCCTGCTTTGGCGAAAAAGTCGAAGGTCGAGTACATGTTACTCTTGGCGCAGAGCAGGAATATTTCCTGGTTGACAAGGAACTGTACATTACCCGTCCCGACCTGATTCAGTGCGGACGCACTCTGTTCGGTTGCACTCCGCCGAAACATCAGCAGCTTGAAGATCATTATTTCGGCTCTATCAAGCCGCGTATACTCTCTTTCATGAGCGAAGTGGATCAGGAACTCTGGAAGCTTGGCATCCCTTCAAAGACACGTCATAATGAAGTGGCTCCGGCGCAGTTTGAAATCGCGGCGCAGTTTGAAGAACTGAACCTGGCGGTGGATCATAACATGATGATCATGGAAGTATTACGTCAGGTTGCCGACCGCAACGGTCTGGTGTGCCTGATGCATGAAAAGCCTTTTGCCGGCGTCAATGGTTCCGGTAAGCACAATAACTGGTC
>JAFGXT010000330.1 GCA_016936495.1 Victivallales bacterium | reverse complement strand
TCAGACAACTTAAGGAATGATTTTGCTGAGTTTTTGAGCTTGATGTATGGAAAAAATGCGCATTAATAAGCCGTTAGAGCATTTTTTTAGTGGCGAAAAATAGTTTTAAGCTGATTGAGGGGGATTCACTCCCGGTCTTTTGTTTATAATCAGTTTTTTCAATTGACATCTGAGGAGATTGAGGGTATATATACAAATAATGGATTAAATGGGGCGATATGCAATTGTAATACCAAATACCTTAGTGGTAAAAAACGGCACTAAAAAATCATTTTAACAAGGCATAGTAGTAAAATACAATATATTGAGCTTGAATAATAAAATTATACGCATCCATCCACAGATTCGGATTATCAACGAGGTGAAATTAATGAAAAAAACACTACATTTTTTAACTAATGTTCTTAACAATTTGGTGTTGTTTGTGACTATTTTATGCTTGTGTGGATGCGAAAATGTAATGTTCTTGACGGCAAAAGACACTTTTAATCTTCACATAGAACAAAAAGAAATTGAAGGAAATAAAATTATTACTATTTCTGGATTATGTGGTCATAGTGCTTGGGGAGTTGATAAAATAGAAAAAAAAGAAAGAAAACACTGTTTGTTTTTGCGAATTTCCTTAAAGCCTAAAAAAAGGGGGGATTTTAAATTTGATATTCCTATAGAAAATAATATTGAAAAAATATACTGGGAAAAGGATTTGATTTGGGAAAGGGAAAAGTAGCTTCACGTACGGATGTGGCATCGTGGAGCCGTGCATCGGAAATAATTTTTAAAGTATTTATTTCAAAATATTTGTACAAATTGAGTTCCCCGGATTCAAATTACAAGTGGGTTTATAGAGGGTTTGTTCTTCGATTTTACAGCATCATATTGACCCCGGCGGCCATGTATCGGGGGATTACTTCAGAGTCGGAGGGGAGGTCGGAAATTATACCGGTGAATTCCGTCGTGGGGCAGATCGGGAATACCGCCCGGGTCTCGAATTTCAAGTGATCCGCCAATAACCAGGCTTTATCCGAATGCTTCACCGCCTCGCCCAAAAATTCAGCGTGATTTTCATGAAAAGTATACACTTCCGAAGTAGAAATCGCCGCCGCGGAAATAAATGCCTTGCTGATATGCAGTTGTTTGATCGCGTTTACCGCAATCCGTCCCAGAAATGAATTCAGCTTGGAATTATACACTCCTCCCAGGGATATCAGCGTTATCGACGGCGGCGGATCGGTCAGCTCACGGATGATCGCGCCTGAATTGGAAACGATGGTCAAATTGGAAAATCCACGGTGATGTTCCAGCAGTTTTCTGATAAAATAATAAACCGTGGTCGAGGAATCAGCAAAGATTATATCATCGTCAGTTACCAGTCGTAAAGCTTTTTGCGCTATCTGATCCTTGCCTATGCGGTTCTTTGCCAACCTCAACATATAACGTGAATTAACCGATTCATCTAAAGCAAGATCGGTCGGCGGCAGCTCTATCGAACCATGATTCTTTACCACCAGATTGCGCAACTCCAATTCTTTGACGTCGCGGTAAAGCGTCGGCGCGGAAACGTCAAGCTCGGCTTCCAATTCCGTTATCGTGCAGTGTTGACGTTGATTGAGTAATTCAAGTATACGTTGCGCCCGCTGTGTCCTTTTCATCTTTTCTGAATCCATGATAATATTGATGATTTTATCATAATTTATCAAAAAAATGATAAAAAACAAGCTAAATTTAAAAAACTTTGCGTTTTCCTATTGAGAAAGCCGTCGCCACCCCGAATATTCTTAATATAAAGCAAAACAATCAACGGTGGAAAAACATATAAAACATGAAAACGACAAAGACAATTACAGGCCTGGGATATTGCGGCATGGATTATCTGTGCCTGGTGCCGGAAATCCCTCTGGATGATAAAATCCAGGCGTCGGAAACCCTGGAACAGGGCGGCGGTCCTGCCGCTACCGCGACTTACGCGGCGGCGAAATTAGGTGCACGGACGATGTTCGCGGGGGTGGTAGGCGATGATTCACGCGGACAGTCTATTCTTGAAGGACTGGCGCGCGAGGGCGTGGACACCAGCGCGATGAAAATAAGACTGGACGCGGCGTCCCCGGTGGCGTTCTGCTGGATTCAGGAAAGTACCGGCAAGCGCAGTATTGCCTGGAGCCACGGTTCAGTAAAACCGTTGCTGCCGGAGGAACTGAATATGGCGCTGGTGCGCGATTCGGCTTTGCTGTTGCTGGACGGGCATCAAACGGCGGCGGCGATTCGTGCGGCGAAACTCGCCAGAGAGACAGGTACCGTGGTACTGCTGGACGCCGGAACACTGGTGGATGGTATTGATGAGTTACTTGCCCTTAGCGATATTATCATCGCGTCTGAAAAGTTTTCTCTGCGATACACAGGCGAAAGCGACCCTGAAGCAGGAGCAAGAAAATTGTTCGGCAACAACACCCGTTTCGCGGCGGTTACCGCCGGAGTGCGGGGTAGTTATGGCTTTGACGGCGGAAAGTCGTATTTTCAGGATATATTTCCTGTTCAGGTGGTTGACACTACCGGTGCGGGGGATGTTTTTCATGGCGCGTTCGCTTATAAATACGTCAATGGCGGCAACTGGCGGGAATGTATGAGATTCGCGGCAGCGGTATCGGCTCTGAAGTGTACAAAATTCGGCGGCAGAACCGGAATTCCGACGCTTGCCGAAGTCGAAATATTTTTACAGGAGAACAAGGGAAAATGAGTAATTTAAAAGTCGGATACATGTCTCTGGTTAAAGGCAGCTGGATCAATGATAAACTTGAGGGACAACGTCAACAGGCATTGCGTGATCTTGAAAATCTGGACGCGGAAATCGTCGATTGCGGTATGCTGATACAGAGCGAGACGGAGGCGGAAGCGGTTTATCGCAAATTTGAAGACGCACAGGTGGACGTCATCCTGGCTCACTTTATCACCTTTTCGCTGGGCTCGATAGTTCCGGGGATGGCGGTAAAACTGCGCAAGCCGGTAATATTCTGGTCGGAGCCCGAACCGCCGATGACCGGGGGGCGCATTGCCGCCAACAGTTTTTGCGCCACCAATATGAACGCTCATGCCTTATGGAAGATGCACCTGAAATATACTCTGGTATATGGTCATGCCGACGCCGTTGTTCCGGAATTGAACCGGCAGCTTAAAGTATTTGAGTGCGTCAAGGCTTTGAAACGCGTGCGGATCGGCTCTCTGGGCGGACGCGTACCGGGATTTTACACCTCGGATTTCAATGAACTTGCCATGCGTGAAAAGTTCGGCGCGGAAGTTGAAGGCATTACTCTGCTGGAACTGGTGAAAGTCGCGGAATCCATCGGCAAAGATGAACTTGATGAAGCCTTGGCAATGGTCAAAGGCTCCTGTATCTGCAAGATTACCGATGAAGAACTGAACAAAGGCGCCGCGCTGCTGGCGGCTTTCCGTAAACTCAGCGCGAAGTATCGACTTGACGCCTGGACGGCGCGTTGCTGGCCGGAATTCAGCGATATTTACGGCATCGGCGTATGCCACATTCTTGGCTGTATGACTCAGATCGGCATACCGGTGGCATGCGAGGGTGATGCTTATGGAGCTCTGGCAATGATGATGGTCAAAATTCTCAGCGGATCCGACGCGTTTTTCTGCGATCTTATATCTTTTGACCAGCATGGCGACACCGGTTTGTTCTGGCATTGCGGAGCGGCTCCCGTATCCCTGTGCAAAGATGGCTGTACACCGCAACTGCTCAAACATTCAATTATTGATGGCGGCGACAAAAAAGGCATTGCCGTGGAATTTCCGCTTAAACCCGGTCCGGTAACGGTTGTTCGTATCGGCGACGCCCGCGACGGCAACGGCTATCGTCTGCTGTCCATCGGCGGAGAAGGCGTGGATACCACCCAACTGTTGCACGGTACTCCGCTGACGGTGAAATTTAACCGTCCTGCCGAAGAGTTGGTGGAAAAACTTGTTGACAGCGGCTTTGAGCATCATTACGTATTGTGCCACGGCGACGTACGCAAGGAATTGCGACTGTTCGCGAAGATGCTGGATATGGAACTGGTGGAACTTTAATCAACAAATAGACTTATTAACCGGAGGTTAACAATGGAATGTCTGAAACACTATAAGCCAGTCGAAGGCTTTACAAAAATAGCCAGCCTGGGCGATGGCGACTTGAAATTGTCTGAATTCGGCATTATCAATCTGAAAAAAGGTGAAGAATTCAACGGCAACAGTGCCGCGAACGAAGTGGCGCTTGTAATTCTTGGCGGAAAGTGTTCCGTCTGCGGCGACGGCTTTGATTTTCCCGCGCTTGGCGAACGCAAAGACGTATTTTCCGGCAAACCCTATACCGTATACATCCCCTGCGGCAAAAGCTATATGGTCAAGGCATTGAGCGATGTGGAAGTGGCATGGACGGCGTCGCCGTCGGATGACGCCGCCATTGAACCTTATGTCATCAAACCGGAACAAGTAAAAGAAGCTCATATCGGCAAAGACAGCTATACACGCGATGCGTATTTGATGCTTACCGATGAATTTCCCGCCTCGCATCTGTTTATCGGCGAAGCTTTTGTGCCGTCGGGGCACCATGCCAGTTATCCGCCGCACCGTCATGATTTTGATAATCTGCCGACCGAAGTGGATATGGAGGAAATATATTTCTTCCGCTTCTCCCCCGGTCAGGGCTATGGTATTCAGAAAATATATACCGATGACCGCAGCATCGATTACACCTGTACGGTCGAGCACAATGACACTACTCTGATACCGCGTGGTTATCATCCGGTCATAAATGCTCCCGGATATACCATGTATTACCTTTGGATCATGGCGGGAAGTAATCATCGCAAGTTCCTGTCAGTACCCGACCCCGCTCATAAATGGGTAAACGCGTAATCAATTAACGGGACGTATCATCATGACGGAAGAATTATTACTTGGTATCGACTTCGGAACCGGCGGCTGCAAGGTTACCCTCATCACCACGGACGGGAAAGTGGTGGACAGCCGTTCCGGAGAGTATCCTTCACTGCACCCGAAGCCGGGCTGGGGGGAACAACGCCCCTCGGACTGGTATGAGGTTATGTGCGCGGTGTTGAAACAGCTGGAACCTTCACGCTATGGTAATGTCGTCGCGGTCGCGCTGGACAGCTATACTCATGGAGCCGTGTTGCTGGACGCCCATATGCAGGTGATACGCCCCACGATTATCTGGACGGATCAGCGCAGTGCACCTCAGAGTGAATATCTTAAGCAAAATCATTTTGATCTGATATTCAATACTGCTTATCAGGCTCCGGCGCCGACCTGGACGCTGCCGCAGTTGCTTTGGTTGCGCGATAATGAACCTGAAAACTTTGCCCGTATCAAACATATTTCTTTTGTCAAAGACTATGTCCGCTATCTCATGACCGGGGAACTTGCCTGCGACAGCATCGAAGCTCAGGGCGCGCTGTTATGGGATATGAAAAATCAGTGCTGGAGCCGTGAACTGTGCGCCCTTGCGGATATACCTTTCGAGGCTCTGCCGGAAATAAGAAAACCCGTTGATTCCGGAGGGAGAATAACAGCGCATGCGGCAGCTCAGACCGGTCTCCGTGAAGGTACTCCGGTGATAATGGGAGCCAGTGATTCGGCTGTGGAGGATTACGCCGCGGGAGCGATTGAACACGGACAATGCATTCTCAAACTGGCTACGGCGGGAAATGTCAACGTCATGACTTCCAACGCACACCCTCACCCCGAGACTTTGACATACTCCCATGTCGTACCCGGCATGTGGTATACTGTTACCGCCACCAGCGCGGCGGCGGTGTGCCAGCGCTGGTTCAGGGAATTGATGTGCGGCGCGGAAAAACTCGAAGCGGAAAAGCTGGGACTGAACGTCTATGATTATCTTGACCGTCTGGCGGCGGAAGTGGCTCCGGGTTCCAACGGAATATTTTTTCATCCGTACCTGATGGGTGAGCGTTCGCCATACTGGGATTCAAATTTGCGCGGAAGTTTTACCGGCATGAGCATGGGCACGACCAAGGGAGAATTGGCGCGGGCGTTG
>JAFGXT010000032.1 GCA_016936495.1 Victivallales bacterium | reverse complement strand
GTGGTAATCTATATGCGAGTGATAGCCGGGGAGTTCCGACGCGGAGCCAGAATCAAACTGCTCAGTACCGGAATGACCAGTGAAGTCAAGGAAGTAGGCTTTTTCAGACCTTCCATGACCGCTGCCGACTCGCTCTCCGCAGGTCAGGTGGGATATCTCATTCCCAACATCAAAAGCACCTCCGACACAAAAATCGGAGAGACCATAGTCGATTCCAAGGCGACCAAAGTAAAAATGCTGCCCGGATTTCAGGAGATAAATCCGATGGTATTCAGCGGTATATATCCTATTGACACTGCCGATTACGATCAGCTAAGACTGAGTATGGGTAAGTTTAAGCTTAATGACGCGGCCTTTGATTTCCAGCCAGAAACCTCCGCCGCGCTGGGCTTCGGTTTCCGTTGCGGCTTCCTCGGACTGCTGCATATGGAGATCGTACAGGAGCGCCTCCGCCGCGAATACGGCATGGATATTATAGCCACATACCCCAGCGTAATCTATCATGTCTTCCTGAAAAACGGCGAAATGGTGGAAGTAGACAATCCTGTACACCTACCGGAACCTGCTGAAATAGACCGCATTGAGGAACCAATCATCACCGCCAGACTGATGCTACCCAGCATATACATCGGCGACGTCATGAATCTTATCATGAACAAGCGCGGCATCTGCACTCACACTGAATCAGTTGACGGTAAACACGTTATAATCACGGCAGAACTGCCGATGCATGAAATCCTCATCGACTTTTATGATATGCTCAAATCCCTCACCCGGGGTTACGGCAGCATGGATTACGAACAAAGCGGCTACCGCGCCGACAAGCTGGTCAAGCTGGACATCATGGTAAACGCCGAACCCGTTGACGCGTTCTCCTCGATAGTACATATAGATCACGCTTATGCTCGCGGTAGAGATCTGGTCAAACGTCTCAAAGAAGTGATTCCCCAGCACATGTTCCAAATCGCCATCCAGGCGGCAGTGGGCGGCAAGATCGTCGCCCGCGAGACCGTCAGACAATTACGCAAAAACGTACTGGCGAAATGCTACGGCGGCGACATAACCCGTAAACGTAAACTGCTGGAAAAACAAAAAGAAGGCAAAAAGCGCATGAAACAAGTCGGTTCGGTAAACATCCCGCAGGACGCGTTCGTGGCGGTGTTGAAGTCCAACGATAATTAACATAACAAGCTCAAAGGGTTGCCCATGGACAGTTTCATAAAACTAAACAGACGGCGTAAACGCCTCCGGGAAATAAAGAAACACATCAGGCACGCATTGCATGTCGATGACGATATTCTGTTCGACAAACAAAAAGAGAAGCTCGAAGAACTCATCATCGAAGCAGAAAGCCTGCGCCCGGAAGACGGCGGCAAAGTAGATGAATTCATCAGCAAAGCCCCGTTGCGCCTGACGGCGATACTGCCCAAGCGCAGATTCCCGCTCATCAGAGAGTACGTTGATATAATAGCGGTGGCGGTCATGGTCGCGTTCGGCATACGCGGTTTATTCTTCCAGCCCTTTAAGATTCCGACCGGAAGTATGCAACCTACACTGTTCGGCATTCACTATGTGGATGCTAAGGTATATGAAAATCTGCCACCGATACTGGTCAATTTACTCAAAGGAGCCCGCCGCGCCGAGGCGGAGATCAGATTGCCGGGTTTTCTGGACGTCAATAGTATAATGAGCGCCAGTTCCAGCGCGTTTTTTACCGACACCCGTTTCCAGATCGGCGGCGCAAACTACCGCCTGCCCGGAGAAGCGCCCACCGTGATAAATTACACAAAACTCAGCAACACCCGCGACTATCAGCCTGGCGAAAAACTCTGCGACGGCTGGCTGGCGTCTGGAGACCATCTTTTTGTCGATCGCTTTTCTATACACTTCACCGGACTGAAACGCGGTGACGTCGTAGTGTTCAATACCGAGAACATCCTGCATTACAATCAGGAAGCCGGTACAATGCGGCCGCTCAACGGCTATTACTATATCAAACGCATGATCGGACTGCCCGGCGATACGCTTCAATTGAAAAATAACATTATCCATGTAAAACCACGTGGCGAAGAGCAATTCAGACCCATAACTGATTTCAATCCAGTGTTCGATAAACTTTACGCAGGCAAAGGCGGCTACCACGGACATCTAAACGTACCGGGAACTATCCTGGGCTCGCCCGAAGCCAAGTTCACCGTACCCGAAGACAGCTACTTCGTACTGGGCGACAACAGTTCATCCAGTCTGGACAGCCGTTACTGGGGAGTGGTTCCTCGTGCCAACATCGTGGGCAAAGGATATCTGGTTTTCTGGCCATTCACCCGGAGATGGGGCATGGTTGACCGACGCGATCCGCTGGATGTACCAACAGACCAGGAACTATCCGCAATGAGATTGCAATAAAATCCGGAATGATCATGAAACATATCGTATTTCTGATAAAGTGTCCCGATCACAAAGGCATACTGGCGGATATATCATCGTATTTCGCCAATAAAGGTTTTAATATCCTCCAATGCAATCAGCACACCGATACCATCGCCAACAGGTATTTCATGCGCCTGACACTTGACGGAACGGATCTGAAAACATCCCGTCGCGCACTGGAAAGCGACTTTATAAAGTTTGCCGCAGAACGGCAACTTGACTGGTCGGTACACTATTCGGACAATAAACCCAAAGTATGCCTGATGGTGTCAAAGACCTCGCACTGCCTCTATGACCTGCTGGAACGGCATAACGAAAACGAGCTTCATTGTGAAATACCGCTTATCATCAGCAATCATCCGACTTTGGAATATATCGCCGACCAGTTTAAAGTACCATTTTTCTGCCTTCCGGTGGAAAATGGAAACAAAGCGGAACAGGAACAAAAAGTGCTTGATCTGCTGAAAAAACATCATATCGAACTGGTAATACTTGCACGCTACATGCAAATACTTTCTGCTGATTTCATCAATGCCATGCCAGGACACATCATCAACATCCACCATGCCTTTCTGCCCGCGTTTGAAGGCGGAGACCCTTACTCCAGGGCATATGAGCGCGGGGTCAAGATGATCGGAGCTACGGCTCATTATGCCACCGCCGAGCTGGATCGCGGACCGATAATCGAGCAGGACGTTGAGCGTGTATCTCATCAGAGCACCCCGGATGAATTGAAACGCATCGGCAAAGACATAGAGCGGATAGTGCTTTCAAGAGCGGTCAAATATCATCTTGAAAATCGTATCATCATCGCCAGCAACCGCACCGTCATATTCAAATAACCTCTCCGGCGCATCTGGATCTATTTCATCATCCGGCGAATAAAGTTCAACTTCCCGGCATAGGGCGGATATATCAACGGCAGGTCAAAGAAAGTGGCGGCTTTAAACACGCTTTTCTGATGAGAAAAACATTTAAAGCCCTCAAAACCGTGATACCTGCCCATACCGCTGTGCCCTACCCCGCCGAAAGGCAGTTCAGGGTTGGCAAGATGCTGGATGCAATGATTGATACAGCCACCACCAAACTGGATATTTTCCATAATAGCATTCTGCACCGCCCGGCTTTGACTGTAAACATAACATGCAAGCGGATGCTTCGGCAAATTGCCGATAATCGACGCGACCTCTTCAAGTGTCTCATATTCAAGTATCGGCAGCACCGGACCGAATATTTCCTCACCCATGACTGGATCATCAAGACTCACATTATCCATCAGCGTAGGAGCTATAAAACGGCTTTCGCGCCGCGTCCCGCCTCCGGCAATAATCTTGCTGTCATCCATAAACGCGCTTATACGATCAAAATGTTTTTCGTTGACGATGCGTCCATAATCGGGACACGCTTCAGGGTCATCACCAAAGATTTTATCAATACGCTCCTTGAGCAATTTTACGAATTCAGCTTTTACACTTTTATGCACCAGCAAATAATCCGGAGCAACACAGGTCTGTCCGGCATTCATGAATTTACCGAAGACTATACGTCTTGCCGCCAGCTCAAGTTTTGCGTCACCATGCACAACACAAGGGGTCTTCCCCCCCAGCTCCAGCGTTACCGGAATAAGTTTATCCGCCGCCGCCCGCATGATGATCGACCCTATCCGGGGACTGCCGGTAAAGAAAATATGATCAAAGTGCTGTTCCAGCAATATTTTAGTTTCCTCAATCTCACCCGGGACATATGCCACCAATTCAGGTGGGAATATTTCTTCCACGAGTTTTTGCATCATCCGCGCCGATTCCGGGGTCAGCTCCGAGGTTTTAAGCACGGCGGTATTTCCCGCCGCCAGAGCCGCGGTCAACGGACCCAAAGTCATTCCCAGCGGATAATTAAAAGGAGAAATGATCAGATTCACTCCCAAGGGTGAAAAAAGTATCCGGCTGGAACCCGGCTGAATCAAAATGGGAGTGGAGACTTTTCGAGGGCGCATCCATTTTTTCAAACGTTTGAGAGTATAAGAAATGTCGTTCAGAACAAAACCTGTCTCCGTCATATATGCTTCAAACTCCGGCTTGCCCAGATCCGCTTTTAATGCCGTGCTGAAATCTTTCTCATAACGCCGTATGCCGTCGCGCAACTTATTCAACTGTTCAATACGAAAAGCATATGAACGGGTCGCGCCAGAATCGAAAAAAATTCTCTGCGCGCTTACAATATCTTTTATCTCCTGTCCAGTCATGAAAAATTCCGCCACTTTATTTATTAAAAGCTCAAGTCAACTTAAGAATATACTTTCGTACCTGCGCTTTTACAACTCCGGCGGAAAAATTCATCAATGTAACTCCCCGGCGACACAGTCCGGAGGAGACTGTCAAAAGTCTCGGCTGCAATATTTTTTCTTTTTTTAACTTCTGTCAGTCCCATCAGTCCGAAGCTCTAGCTGTATATGCGCTTAAAGGCGCGGAAAAAGCCAAACGGAGTCAGCATGTTTTACTGGAACGAATCAAGGAAACCATCCATCAGTCCAAGCGGGAGCGCGGCGGGCTTGTCACATGTGGTCTCAAGCTCATATACACCGCCGTTTTCAGAGGCTTTTCTGAATCCGGTCATAATTTCCAATACGTGCAAAGCCAGTTCGCCGCTGCAACGATGCTTTCTACCGGAGCGAAGAGCACATGCCATGTCGGCTACACCGATACTGCGCATGTTTTCTGTATAACCATGTGTAAATCCGACATTCTGCCAATCATTTCTGGCGACTTTGACTTGCACCTCGCCACCAAAGGTATTGGGGTCGGGAACCGTCAGTGAGCCATTCGTGCCGTATATCTCAATGGGCTTGTGATGATGTCCATATACATCGAAACTGATGATCACGGAAATGATTGCGCCTGAATGAAATTCGATCGAACCACTGTAATGGGTCGGTACCATTACCGGTATTTTTTTGCCTTTAATGCTTTCATGACCAGCCACGCGTTCGTCAAAGGATCTCACCGCAAAACCGCGAATGCTTTTAGCGGGTCCGAGCATATTCACCAGCGCGGTCATATAATAAGGACCCATATCCAACATCGGGCCGCCGCCTTCCTCATAGAAAAAACCGGGATTGGGATGCCATGGTTCGGGGCCTCTGCCCATCATGATGGCGGTACCGGCTATCGGTCTTCCGATCCAGCCGTCATCAATAAGTTTACGGCAGGTCTGCTGTCCGCCGCCCAGAAAAGTATCTGGAGCACAACCAATCAGGAGTCCTTTACTCTTCGCGAACTCCACCAGTTTGCGACCTTCCTCGTAATTTATACCAAGAGGCTTTTCAAGATGCACATGCTTGCCTGCTTCCAGGCATTTCATGCTGACTTCCACGTGAGCTTTAGGAATGGTCAGATTGATAACGATCTCGATTTCGGGATCGGCTAGCATCTCATCAACAGTAACCGCGCTTACGCCGTGTTCTTCAGCTTTAGCAGCCGCCGCTTCGCTATTGATATCGGCACAGCTTTTTACCTCAATGATCTCAAACTTTTTAGAGGCGTTGAAATAGGCGTTACTGATATTGCCACACCCGATTATACCGATCTTGATCTTTTCCATTTTTACTTATTCCTGTGTTTTATTTACACTACAGCATTATTTTTTATAACTTCACTATAGAATTTAGCGCTGAGTTTAGGGGTACGCTCCAAGGTCTGATAATTGACATATACCATGCCAAAGCGTTTATTGTATCCGCTTGCCCATTCAAAGTTATCCAGCAGACTCCATACAAAATATCCTTTCAGCGGAATACCTTCACTAACAGCGCGCTGGGCGGCGATAAAATGATTACGAAGGTACATCACCCGGTCAGTATCGTATACCTCTCCGTCAAGCTCCATTTTATCCTGCGCGGCGCAACCATTTTCGGTAACATACACGCCCTTGACGTCCCATATTTCCTTAAGGAAACGTGGAGCCCAATAGGTTATATTCGGGCCGACATAAAGCCATGGCATATTCATACGCGGATATCCCTGGGGCAAAGGAACTTCGCGAAATCCATGCGGAGCATCGGCGTCAGCTATAATATAAACCGGCGCGTAAACGTTGATGCCCACAAAGTCGATGGGCGAACTGATTATTTTCATTTCCTCATCATTAAACTCCGGGGCATTATCTCCCATCTCTTCCAGCCAGAAATCGGCGTAGGCACCTTCCATCATCGGCAGGAGCTTATCCGCCGAATAATGGCGGAACGCGGTTCTGGCGGCGGCTATATTCTCCTCAGTCTCATATACCGGCACGGTTGGAGGCATATTTTCGGCAAGCCCGATATTTACCGGCTGTACGGCATTGGCTCTGATTGCCTGAACCGCCAGACCATGCGCCAGGCAACCGTTATGAACCGTCTGTGCCACCGTTTTGGGGTCGAGTTTGAGTCCGGGCGCAAAAATGCCATCCTTATATCCGGTTCGAGTAAAACAATATATTTCATTTACGGTAAAGTAGTTTTTCACCCGGTCGGATATTTTTGAACTCACATAAGCCACGTAATCGCCAAACGCCCGGGCAGTGTCTTTGGAACGCCACCCACCTTTGTCTTCCAACGCCTGCGGCAAATCCCAATGGAACATGGTCGCCCAGGGTTGAATGCCGTTGGCAAGCAGCTCGTCAATCAGATTCTGATAATATTGCAGACCTTTTTCGTTAACTCTTCCAGTACCTTCCGGGAAAATGCGCGACCAGGAAATGGAAAAGCGGTAAGCCTGGATGCCCAGTTTTTTCATCAATTGAACATCATCGCGGTAAAGTTTATACTGTCCAACGCCGATATCACCGGTATGATCATTTTCAACCGTTCCCGGCTTATGTGAGAACACATGCCAGTTGGAAGGACCCGCGCCATCCGCCAGCGGATAGCCCTCAACCTGATAAGACGCCGTAGCGGCTCCCCACAAAAAATCATCGGCAAAAGGATAAGCTTTCATTGAATGCCTCTTCAATTATAATATGCTTTTTAACTAAAAATATCTTGAATTATACTGTAACTTGTGATAAAGTTTTTTACAACTGACAAATAATATTATTATTTAACCTAATCTCGACTTATTTTAAAGTCATGAACATCACTGAAAACATAAGAAGAATCAGTACTATATCAATGTTTCAGGCGCCCTCAAGCGCCAAAGTTACTCCTGTGGAAATACCGCCAAAATGTGAAAACATAGAGATTATCACCGGCGGCAAAGTGCTTTTTGAAATCAACGGCGAATTAAAAACTTTTGAACGCGGTACTATATTCTGGCATCTGCCAGGAGAAACCACCGTGTGGAACACCCCGAAAGATGCCCCGTATCAGTGCATCAGCATCAGAGTATCCACCTATGACCACCCCAAACGCCAAGTACCGCGGGTTAGCTCATGGGATTCCCCGGAAGACCTCAATAAATTCACTCAGGAGGCGCTGGAAAGTTTTCATGACGACTCCATCGATCAGGATGTGCTGTTTCCCTACGTCTATGCCAGGGTGTTCTGGCAGGCATACTATTACACCCGCAGAAAACCGGATCCTGGCTATCCGCCATTTCTGCGTAAACTGCTTTATCTGATAAACAAGAATCCGGGCAGGAATCTGTCTATGGATATCCTGGCGGAGACCGCCGGAGTAAGTATCCCCCACATCCATACCCAGTTCAAAAAATATATCAAGATGAGTCCGCACCGCTATATCCTTGGCAGAAGACTGCAAAAGGCCAGAAATATGCTCGCCGGCGGCAGTCTCAGCATAAAGGAGATCAGCGCCGAATGCGGTTTCTCCAATCTCGAAAGTTTCTACCGGGCGTTTAAAAAATATTTTGACATCACCCCGGGAGATTATAGAATCAAACATACCCCGTACCTGAACCATTGATAACATTATCAGTATAATATATTACACAACACAGGAGGATCCATAAAATGACAGATAGAAACCATATAAAGATCAAGGATTTCAACACCAATGTATTTGACGACCTGAATAAAAACTGGATGTTGCTCACGGCGGGCGACTTCCAGTCCGGCGATTTCAACGCCATGACCGTTTCCTGGGGATTTTTCGGGACGTTCTGGCACAAACCGGTAGTGATAACCGGTGTACGCCCGCAACGTCATACCCTGAGCTTTCTGGAGAAATATGACAGTTTCACCCTCTGCGCCTTCCCCCCGGAATTTCAGGAAAACCTGAATTACTGCGGTACAAAATCCGGTAAAGAAGTCAATAAAATTCAGGAATGCGGTCTCATTCCCATCCCAGGCGACACCGTGAATGCTCCCGGCTTTGAACAGGCGGAACTCATTATAGAATGTAAAATACTCTACGCTGACGCCATGAAAGGTAAATGCTTCCTTGATAAATCCCTGATAAAAAGCATATACCCCGACCGGGATTTCCATCGCCTCTTCTTCGGAGAAGTAATGAAAATCAATGGCAATACCAGTTATCGCAAGAAAAAACAAATAAAAAACAATAATCAAACATAAACGGCTTGAAATTCCAAACAAGCGTTTTAAATTATAATTAGAGGCAATGCAATGGATACCAGAGAGAAAATATTTGAAGCGGCGTTAATTGAATTTTCAGAAAACGGCTATCAGAGAACCACGGTAAGAAATATTTGCACGCGCGCGGATGTAAACATTGCGGCGGTGAATTATCATTTTTTCGGAAAAGCGGAACTGTACGCGGATATATTTGAATATCTTTTCAAAAAAGATGACAGAACAAAACCGAAGAACAGTGATGACGCTAAGGAATATTTGCGTTGCTGGATAAGAGACCATGTGGATGGTCAGCAGCAGGAGTCTAAATTTTTTGCTTATAAGCGCAAAATAATGCTTAAAGAGTTGTCGGATTCGTCTGATAATCTCAAAGAGTTGATTGAAAAATACATTAAACCCAATGTAGAGATATTATTTGACTGCTTCCGCCTGTGCCTCCCGGAAAACACCCCGGAGGAACGCGTGAAGACACAGTGCCTGCTCATGGTGGCGAAGTGCATCTATTTCATGATACACACAACTTCGATCGAACTGATTGCGGGCGAAGGATTCATCGGCAACAATTATGAACTTATATGCAGTGAAATAATCCGCGATACCTTTTCTCTATTTGAGAATTAGACACGCCTCCACTAGAGCGGCAGGAGCCCCTCCCCTACTCAAAGCCCACTCCTGCCGCTTTTTCCTTTTCACTGTCATTATGCAGTGGCACTCTGCGTCAACGCCAGAAATATATCTTCAAGATTAAGCGGCGCGACGTCCAGCGGAATAATACCGGCGGCATCAAGTTGAGCCGTGATGGAAGCCTTGCACCCGCGCACTACCAACACCAATTCATTATTGTTTTCACTGCGCAGTATCACATCCGCAAATTCCGGCAACCTGACGCTGGCGGCGGCAGGCAGGCGAACCTCAAAGCAGGATTCTTTAAGCGTATCAAGCTGTTCTTCTATCTGCAATTTACCGTCGACCATAACGCCTACGTAATCTACCAGTCCTTCTATCTCCGGAATGATGTGAGTAGAAAATACCACTGTCCGCTCAAACTCGCGAATTGCGGCAACTACACCGCTCATGAAATCACGCCGGGACGCGGTATCAAGCCCCAGCGTCGGATCATCAAGGATCAACAATTCCGGATCACGGCTCAACGCCACCAGCAGCGTGACTTTAGTATACATCCCGCGCGAAAAAT
>JAFGXT010000329.1 GCA_016936495.1 Victivallales bacterium | reverse complement strand
TTGTAACAATTCTACCCCTTGCTTGTATCGGGTTCCGTTTGATTTTGAAGTCATTTAAATAATAGTAAAAAATGATACATATTAATAAAAAACTGTTAATGCAAAAACACATTCAAGGAGGTCTGCCAAAATGAGACGTTATAAACACCCACGCAACATACCCCCCCAAAGGTCGGAATTTCCCAGAGGCATAAACGTTAAGATGCCAACACTTTATTCCGGAAAAATTTTTACACTCATAGAACTCCTGGTTGTTATAGCCATCATTGCGATCCTGGCATCATTACTGCTTCCCGCGTTAAGTGCGGCAAGGGATCAGGCGCAAAAGATATCTTGCCTAAACAATCTCAAACAAATAGATACTGCTGTCAAATTTTACTGTTCCGACTATAATGATTATCTACCTTTTTTTGAAATGAGTTCTCCAATTCGCTCATGGCAGGCAAAACTACTTGATTATATTTCTTCAACTCCACAACCGACTAGCGGCAATGCGTTGGAGATCCCTACCTTGCTTTGTCCATCAGTTATGACAAGCAATCTGAATTCATATCAGACCCGCCTTCCAAGTGCCTATGCACTTTTGTATTCACATCCATCAGATGGATGGACGGAACAAAGTATACAGGTTACAGCAAGCAATAAAACCCGAAAAATTTCCAAAATCCCCAAAACCAGCACACTCGGATTTCTAGTTGACTCCGGTTCCCGTGAAGTGATGCAGACCAGTTCAACCACGCCCAACATCCCGGCACTGCGGCATGGACGTAACAAAAGTTGCAACATGCTGTTCTTGGACGGGCATGCTACAGGAATGTCCGGTCTGACAACCGGCTATACTCAACCCAACCATATCCGTTACCACATGCTGATACAATGGTGAACATATGACTATGAAAAACATTTTTTTTATGACTGTAGTTCTATTGTCGATAACAACAGTGGCAAATGATTCAATCACGTTGAAACCAGGATTGAATGTCATGCCGATAATGGAACTGCCCGGAAGCGGTCTTGATATATACGGAATAGAATGGGAATACTGCGGAGACGGAAAGAGCGTAGTCAACGCGGAAAGCTATCAGCCCTTCAATAACAAAGGAGAAAAAATAGTATTACCCTCTTCCAAATTTGACCGACGTTTCGGTCAAGTAAGCCATATTGCGACAACAGACTGGCGAAAGGCGCAGGCTGAACTTCTGTGCAAGGACGACTGGCACAGCCTCAGGATCGTTATACGACTATCCAGAGGAGGAAAGGCGAAAATCCGCAATTTTAGAATTATAAAAGGAGGATATCCACCTAACGCCATCTTCCCCCCGGCACCATATGTGGATTGGATTATGAGCTTACGCCCGAACCTCAGATACGCTGGAAAAATGCGAACGCAACAACCCGACACGGCAAACAAAAAAAAGTTTATGACGCTCATTGATCCATATATGCAAATACCGCTTATCGAACTGCTCCGCTATGTTCCAGAACTTTCCTTTGAATGGCGGCGTGGGGATTATCAATACGATTGGGACATCGCTACTCCTGATGTATTGCTTGATAAACAAGGAGGGCATTTTGATTTCAAAGCTAAATATCCAAAGACTGGAACCGAGGAAGTTACTGGACTAAAAGGACGAATATGGTATTTAGATTACCATGACGGAGCCCAAGGCAAGGTTTACCATGCTTGTTTTCTTGACACCGCGAAATTCATCAAACTCTCAGAGGTAGCCATGGCAATGGCTGAACTTTACCGAATCACAGGAAAACAGGAGTATGCAGTACGTTCAGCCGCGCTACTGCATGAATTATGGAAAAATGCCGGCAACTGGCCTGTCTATGGTCGTCGCGGTCACAACATCAAACCGGAGGTATTCTTTCCACCAGACAGTTATGAATACTGGTTTTCATCCGTGCTCGGAGGTTTTTCCGAAGGCTGGTATATCCCAGCCACGTCCGGGCTCAAACTGCCAACACGCAACCTCTCGCTGCTCAAGCCGGCACCGGCAGAAGTGTGGGAACAGGTTGCCACCGCAGTAGGCAGCAATCATCCCCAACTTAATATTGCAGAAAATATACTTGATGTGACCCGCCAATCGCTACTTCGCGACGCTTATCAGCGCTCAAACCCCTGGGCGCTGTATCATAATACCATAGGAGGTCAAATCCGCACGTTCATGGAAGTCGCCGACGCCATTGGATGCCCGGAATTAGCATTTTATGCCTGGCAAAAATTTTCTGCTGCCTCGACAAAAATTCTGATGGCCGATGGCATGTTTCCAGAAAGCATCGGTTACTTCATCGAGTATTTCGAAGGGGGATTCGCTAAATTCATCAATGAGGTCAAGGATTACAAGCAGCCGGACGGCTATGCGAAAGAAAAATGGGATGCCAGCATTCCGCCTGTAACCGCACGCGGGTATGAACTGCTTAAACGCCTGACATTTCCAGACGGCACCCGCTATGTGCTGAACGACACTTACGCGGAGTCATGTCCACGTATTCCCTTCACCTATCGTCCCGATCTGTCTTTATTCCGGCGGGAAAACAACGATTCACTACTTGTTCCAGATTTCGGATTTTCCGCGCAGGGATGGGGGGAAAATCCGAATCAGGTAGAAACACTCCTGAAGTACTCTGGATTCGGTAACCATGCACATTTTGATTTGCTCAACCTTGGTATATGGGCCTATGGTGATGAAATCATATCTGACCTCGGATATACCCGTTTCAATGACTATCGCAAGGATAGCGCCGCACATAATCTGGTGGTGGTGGACTCTAAAATCCAGCTGCCCAGTGATCGCGGCGATTTACAAATATGGAGTGATCTGCATCCATTGGCGGTAAAATTTCAGAGAGCCGGACAAAACCCCGCCGAACCGGTCTACAAAGAAGCATCCAAGTATCTACGCACATTAATCTCTATTCCATTTTCCCCAGGACAAGCGGCAGTGGCAGACTTCTTCTGCGTAAAAGGTGGAAAATGTCACGATTATATGGTACATGGAGCTGCTGATTATCCCCAGACCGTTACCTCAACTTTAAAAAACGGCAAATATCTAGATAATCTAGCCGAAGACGGCAAAGCAGTTTCCACATCCCATAAGCTCAAGCGCCGTGGTCAAAAAAGTCCACATTACGGAGCGTTTCGAAACCTGAATGAATACCATAACTGCGCCCCTTGGTCAATTACAGTTAACCCGGACAAACTTTCCGCCGATATTCCAGGCATCGGAAAACGAGCTGCTTCAGGAAAACCATCGGCCGGATTCAGATTGCATTATCTATCCCCCCTTGACGGAAGCGTTTTTATCGGAGAAGCGCCACGCCAACGTTTCCTTCATGAATCCATTCATACACAAGAACAACGTCAAACATGGTCATCAAATGTCATGCCAAAAATCATAATCAGACGTAAAGGCATGATACTGGACAGTACATTTACTGCGGTATATGAACCGTTTTCAAACAAGCCATGGATGAATAAAGTTGAAAAATGCAATGACATTCCAGATGATTCCGGTAGCGGAATAAAAATTGAAGGCAATGGTAACTCCGCTGTGCTGATTTGCCGTACATCTGGCAACCGGAAAAGCGTTATACATGGAGAATATGCAACAGATGCGGACATCGCAGTATGGCGGCGGGTTGGCAATCTGCAATATCTAGATATAGTCGGAGCAGGAAATACAAGTTCAGAATATTTATCTTTAGAGACATCCAACTGGCCTAGATTGAAAGCGATTTCCACAGGGCAACACAAACAAGGAGAAGATTATCTGCTCGTTCATGGAGATCTGAGTTCGTATCCAGACAATCCGAGACATCAGCCACATGCAGGACGATGGATATGTTTCCAACAAGCAGGACAATCAGCATGGTGGTTACAGGTAAAATACATTATTAAAGAAAACAATCGTCGTGCAAAAATAATTTTCAGCCGTGAGATAGGCTTTTCATTCAATAGCAAAGACCATCTATTGACAGAGAAATTTTTCCCTTTCAGATTTCACTTCGGTTCGGCAGAAGTGGAATTCCCAGTCAGCTCTTTTGTAAAAAGACATAGGGATAGTATTGAATGCGTACTGTTATCCCCATCCGAATTAAAAATCATTGAACCACGGAAAGTAAAGAGTGCCGGAGGTCTTAATTTTTCCCAAAATAATAATGGCATAGTAAACATAACTATCCCACTGGAAGCAACACAGCACGGAAGCATACAGATAAAAATAGAAATAGAAACAGAAACAGAATAAACAATCAGGTTTATTAAACGTTACATCCGACTCAATCCGATATAGAGACAGCTGCCGGATAACAGAATCTGGCAGAATCTGGGGTCAGGAATCTGGAGTAAATCTGAAATCTGAGGTCAGACAACTTAAGGAATGATTTTGCTGAGTTTTTGAGCTTGATGTATGGAAAGAATGCGCATTAATAAACCGCTAGAGCATTTTTTAGTGGCGAAAAATAGTTTTAAGCTGATTGAGAGGGATTCGCTCCCGGTCTTCTGTTTATAATCCGGTTTTTCAGTTGACATCAGAGGAGATCAAGGGTATATATACAAAAACAATTAATCGGACTTATTCCGACAGCGGATTCAAGGGGCGTTATACGGGCATGAACATCGGCGTTATGCTTGTGGAACAGATTGAAAAAATGCATATTCAGGACACCGGTAACGTAAAATATCCCAGAAGTAAAAAATGGCACAAAAAAAATAACTTCAACAAAGGTAAACAGCAAAAAAGTATATTGAATTGAGCTTGGATAATAAAATTATGCACACCTGATAACCACAATGAAACGAAAACAATGTAACTCGTCAAATCGAAGGAACCACACAGCATGAAGACATCACTCTGGGTTCTTGGCAGCTTGCTCGCAGCCGATGCCCTCTATCTGTCCTATTTTTATGTGATTCGTGCCGACTACTATTTCCCCGGTCGTTACGAGGATGCGTTCGCGGCTACTTTCTACGCGCTGCTTCTTGGTCTGCCGGTGCTGGGAGCATTTGTGGTCGTGTTGGTGATTCACTTACTGCAGCGACGGCGTTTAGGACGTGGGGTAGGATGCGTTTAATTTTTAATTCTTAGCTTGAGCTGTGGCGAAAAATAGATTTAAAGTTGAATGGTTAATCGGCGACTTAAGCCGGGGAAATTCCGGTTTAGCAAAAAAGTCGCACGGAGTGGACGGTTTTACCACTTTGATTTAGAATCAGTACAAACTGCGGTATTGCGCTTTATTCTTAAGCAATACGCTATCAAAACTTTATATGATTTCATTTTTTCGGCCTAGTTATTTAATCAATTGTATCATATTTTATATATGCACCAGAAACAGGCATTTTTATTGATACATCAGCACTAGTTTTAAGAATAAACCCCTTCTCATAGTAGAGTGGTATTCTATCTTTATCCACTTTTCTGGAATAAAAAAGTAATTTACCTTGTTTTGCCTTCAAAAAATCCCATTCATATTCATTCCTCGTAATTGGAGCATCAATATAAATTCTTTTAATATCTAATATCTTATTTCTCATATTGGGGCTACCTGACTCTTTCGCGAGTTCAGCCAAAACATGATGTTGGATTGCATAAAAATTATCACATATAAATTCCATAAACGGAATAGAAATTTCACCTATTATCCTGACTTTTTCAAGATCAAAAACAGTGTAATCTACATTTTTTGAACTTTCTGCATTTGTTTTATCAACAAAACTATTCCAATCTTTAATAAAGTCATAAGATTTTTCTAGAGCCATCGTAGTGATGCTGAAAGCATTCGTTGAATCATAAAGACGTATTGCCAGATTAATTTTATCTCCTGAAACAGAACCAATCCCGACAGTATAACCTAAAATAAAATCATTATTACTTAAGCAGTTCACACTTTCAAATAAAACTAATTTTTCATCTGCATACCTATTCTTAAAAATAGTCCATTCCTGGGGACACATCTCCCAGATTGCATATCTTAACCTCTGCGCCATAGCTATTTCGCGATTTATCAATATTTTTTGCTTCTCTTTTGATAATAAAGGCAACGATTCAAACATTGTCATAAAAAATTCTTCATAGAATCTTTTTTGCGCAAACTCAATTGCACCAATGGAGGCATCTCCTTTTTCTACTGTTTCTGTCGCTTGGATTTTTTTAATAATTTGCGACAGATCATCGGCGCTTACGATAAAAGGAAACGAACATAACGCAATACAAAAAAACATTACCTTGCACATATGATTCCTCCTAACTGATTATTGACCACATTTGCGCTTAGCTGGGACTACTACACTCTCCTTTACTTACTATAAACCTCTGACTACCGATTGCAAGTATCGCATTGAGGTGTACCAGGCGAGTACCGAATGATGCCCACCGATGAATGTTGATATGATATACAACACGTTGTCCGCATACTCTGAAATCTGAGGTCAGACAACTTAAGGAATGATTTTGCTGAGTTTTTGAGCTTGATGTATGGAAAGAATGCGCATTAATAAGCCGTTAGAGCATTTTCACCACACACCTACAAACCCCTTAAATCGTCCTGAAAACCATAAACCACTTACACCCTCTCACGCAGGTGCTGCTACCGCATTGCCTGATTTTTGGTGCCTGCATCGCCCAATGATCTCAGTTCCATTCATTCGGAATTGCTGGATGATATCCGGGCAGAATGAGACCTTGCTCATAATTCAACTTGCAATCGGCAGTCAGTCGTTTTATAGTAAGTCAGAGTCTTCGCGCAAATAATGCAAATAAAAGGCGATGTGGAATAAGGAGTCGAACTATGATACTGGAGCTGGACAGCTTGAAAAAGGCGACGGCCTCGCTAAGCGACATAATAACACGGGTTAACGATCCTGTGTTGATGGCGTCGTTTGACGAAGTGCTGCGCAACGGATTGCGAGCCGGAGTCATTCAGAACTTCGAATTTACTTATGAGCTGTGCTGGAAGTTCATTAAACGTTGGCTTGAGCACAATCTGGGATCAACTTATGTTGACGGCGTCACCCGGCATGAGCTGTTTCGCTATGCCGCTGAACATAAACTTATTACCGATGTTCAGCGTTGGATGGATTATCATCGTGCCCGCAACATGACCAGCCACACTTATAATGCGGATACGGCGGATGAAGTGTTCAACGCGGCTCTGGCATTCATTGCCGACGCAAAAACTTTGTTGCAACAACTGGAAGCACGCAATGATTGACGTCAGTGACCGGGAATTAAAAATCATAAATGATATTCTTGCCGGGTTTGTTCCTGAATGTGAGGTGCTGGCGTTTGGCTCGCGCGTTAACGGAAATACAAAACTTTATTCTGATCTTGATCTGGCCGTCATTGGAAAAGAGAAGCTTTCTATTCGGGTTCTGGGAAAATTACGTGAAGCTTTCCAGATGTGCGAACTCCCGTTTCGCATTGACGTTATTGACTGGCACTCATGCTCTGACGCTTTCAAAAATATCATTGAGCAAAAATACGAACTTGTTCAATCGTCAGCATTCATAAATCTCCACTCCGGCAAGACATATAAAGGGAATGGGAAATAAATCTTGTATTTGTCTCATCTAATCTCTGTGTGTGTTATTCCAGATTTACTTTATTTTCCCGAATGGTCATGATCTGGAGATAACTGGCAGCTTTACCACCGTCATGACTAATCTTTTTAAAGACAGTAAAGACGAATTCCCGCTTGCCGTCGGTTGCTGTATTGTTTTATTTTTCGGTTACTGCTTGGTTTTTCGCAAAGAAAGCTGCTCCATGTCGGAAGCGACAGGGCTGTTCTTGTTGCTTGGTGGGATGATATTCCTTGCGGTATAAGGCGATTCAGATCAGGTTCCGGGCGGATTTTGCGCGGATGATCCGGTCGATCTTCTCCGGGGTTAAAAGCTTATCTAAACCGGAACCGGAACACTTTGCCGCCCAGTTATATATCTGTGCCGCCATGCTTAAATCACCGTTGAATTGTCCAGGCATGGCGACGACCCGGTCAAGACTGGCAATTATTTCCTCCGCAAAAAAGGAGTATACCCCAGCAATTATGCTTCTGGCGGTACAATCAGAGGTTTTTGAACGACGATTTTTATGAAATTCAGCCATGGCGTTAAAGTGCAGCCTTTCGGTGCGCGGGTAACCGGAACACATCAGGTTCCATGGGTCGCCATGCTCACCCTGGTCTCCGGCTATTCTAACGTCGGTTCTGATGAGTACGGAGGGAATATCCAGCATCTTGGCGTAAATAAATTCAGCCACGGTTCCTGAATCCAAATCGCAACCGTCAAAATTAAACAATGCCACATCGCATGAAAACAGCATTTCAAGGTCTTTATTTCTTATGTCGACGAAGCGATTTTCGGCATGTTCGACGGTTTGTGGCAGAATCACATTGTACCTGCCTGCCCCGGCATGTTCAATGTACTCCGCAAGCAGCATGTTTCCAGAAAGATGTTTATGATCGAAAAGTTCTCCGGCAAAATATATATTCAACATTTGACTCATATGTTATATTATAGTTAGAGCTTGATTTTATCTTAATAAAGTTCTAATATAACATAAATTCCAGTCCGCAATGTGCAGATGCCAGTAAAAAAACACAAAAAGTTAAAAAAAAACGTTTCAAAGCTTAAATATTATTTGCTTAAGACGAATTAAAATGTTATCTTAGATAAAAAGTTTGAAAGCATTCCATAATTGAGGTTTTTTATGGCTGATACAATCAATATTTCCTGTCCAAACTGTGAGACATTATTTGAGGTTCCCGAAGAAATGATCGGGGAGATGGTAGAATGTACTGAATGCGGGACTGCTTTTGAAGTGGTGGCGCTTGAACAGTCGGTTGAACAGAACACGGCGGAAGAACTTGACGAAGAAGTCGCGGCGCCTGGCGGAGAACAGCCTGAAAGTACCAACACAGTAAAAATGAGCCGTACCAGTATCGGCATGGTTCCCACGGTTCAGGACAGTTATCAGCTTGGTGTAGTGGATCAGCAGATTGACAAGACCAATTTACGTAAAGCCTTTGAATCTGGAGAGTTCGCATTCAAAGCTGAATCCGGCGCCGAGGAAGGCGAAGAACAAGTTGAAGAAAGCGGCAAAAGCGATAAAAAATGGTGGAAAGTCTGGGGCAAAAAATAGTCTCAGCCTGACTTTCTTACGCTTGGCAAAAATTATCTGACGCTTCGGCGGCAATGAACCATATTTCGCATGAGCTTGGTAGAATCTATGCAAAGGAGGCGATATGACTTACCGTGCGCCTGCGTCCACCTGTATCAGAAACATTGGTATTATCGCTCATATCGACGCGGGAAAAACCACCGTTACTGAGCGTTTCTTATTTTATTCGGGCAAGACCCACCGTATCGGGGACGTTGACGGCGGCAATACGGTCATGGACTTTCTTGACGAAGAGCGCAGTCGTGGTATAACCATCAGTGCGGCGGCTGCCTCCTTTGAATGGACAACCGTCAACGGCAAAAGCCTTATTCACCTTATCGACACTCCCGGACATATTGATTTCACCGCCGAAGTCGAAAGAGCGTTGCGGGTGATCGACGGCGCGGTGGTGATTTTCAGCGGCGTGGAAGGCGTCGAAGCGCAGAGTGAGAAAGTCTGGCGTCAGTCCGATCATTATAAATTACCGCGCATAGCTTTTATCAATAAACTTGACCGTCTCGGCGCGTCCTTTGAAAATACAGTCAGTGAAATAAAAGAAAAATTTCCCGCCATAACTCCCGTTGCCCTGCAAATTCCTATAGGAATTGAATCCGAATTGAATGGCGTAATCGACCTTATCAATATGCAGGCGGTGTTTTTTACCGGAGAAGAAGGCGCGGAACTGATAAGGAAAGATATTCCTGCCGAACTGACTGACGCCGCCGAACTAGCCCGTGATGATATGATCGCGGCACTGGCGAATAATTCCGGCGAGCTGGCGGAACTGTATATTGAGGGACTGGAAGTGCCCGCGACGCTTATCCGGCAGGAGTTGCGGCAACAGGTACTGGCTAATATAATCTGTCCGGTGCTATGTGGTTCGGCTAAGAAGAATATCGGCATTCAACCTTTGCTTGACGCGGTAGCGGACTATCTGCCTGCCCCGGACGATTGTCCGCAAGTAACGTTTTGCGACCCCAAAAGCGGAGAAGAAAGTGTGCTTGATGCCGGAGATGATAATTTCTACGCACTAGTGTTCAAAGTCGTCGCCGGTACTAACGCCGACCTGTATTATATGCGTATTTACAACGGGATTTTGAAACTGAATGACGTGGTGGTAAATCCGCGAACGCGTGAGAAGATAAAAATCAAACGAATGCTGCGTCTTTACGCCCGTAACGTGGAAGCGCGGGAAATAGCCGAAGCCGGAGATATCATCGGCGTCATGGGAACTTTTGACCTTATTACCGGGGATACGCTCTGCTGCGTGAATAAGCCGATGCTGCTGGAAAAAATAAGTTTTCCCGAGCCGGTCATATCCATGGCGATAGAACCCCGCTCGACCGCCGACAAAGACAAGTTGAAGCATACGCTGGAACTCTTATGCCGCGAAGACCCGACTTTATTTCTGGATCGTCATGAAAGCACCGGGCAGATGCTGTTGTCTGGCATGGGCGAGCTCCACCTGGAAATCAATTTCAAACGCATCAAAGACGAATTTCATATTGAATCGAGATGCGGTCAGCCCCGAGTGACATTCCGTGAGACTTTGCCGGAATCCTGTTCGACAACCGGAATTTTTGACCGGCTGATCGGCGACAAAGAATTGTATTGTGAAGTCGATGTTGATTTCTTTGTCGAAAAGCTCGATTGCGGACATAAGGTTGAAAATCTGATAAAGTCAAAAAACATTCCGAGCTCGTGGATACATAGTGCCGAAACCGCGCTGGAGGCGGGCGTCAGAACCGGAGGCGTCAAAGGTTATTCCCTGACTTACGTGCGCGCCGTTCTAAAAGATCTGCGGGGGACTCAGGATAGAACTACTGACGCCGCCGTCGCCGGAGCAGTACTCGACGCGGTAAGTCGCGCCGTCAGCCATGGCACAATACTGCTTGAACCACTGATGAAGCTGGAAATCAGCGCGCCGGAAGAGTGCATCGGGGAAATCAGCGGTTATCTTCAGGCGCGCCGCGCCGTCATCCACCATATCGGCAATATTCCCTCAGGCAAACGCTTAAGTTGCGAAGTACCCCTGGCGGAAATGTTCGGATTCAGTAAATCTCTACCGCAACTCTCTGGCGGACGTGCAAGCTTCAGCATGGAACCACATGGTTTTCAGCCTATATCTGAACAGGATATGGAACGGCTTGCTGGAGCCTCATCCGCAATATTCTAACTTAAACTTTCAGTTTTTGGGTTCATTTGGAGTGGTGGGAGCTTCGGGCTTGGCGGTGAATTTTTTCAACAGACGCTTTGCCTCGAATTCACGACGTGAAGCAGTTTGTTTGGCAAATTCACCCTCGTATCCGGTGAGTAGTTCCGCCGCCGCCTGAGGGTCTTTATCCGCAAGCTGTTCCGCCTGAAAGTAGAGCTTTACCATGGCGCGGTTAATGTCGCCGGAATCTTTCTGCGAAATATTGACTTTCAGTTTGTTTTTTATGTTCATTGCCAACCTAAAAACGGTGAACAATGTCGCAACAAGCATAATCGCCACAAGCGCATTAACAAGCATTGACCATGGGAACGCAAAACCACGTTTTTTTACAGGTTTCCGTGGATAGTGTTCTTCTTCTGCTGCTGCTGCTGGCGTGGTAGTAGACTTAAACGCGAGCTGTGGCGTTTTAGGGGCAGGTTCCGGGGTTACGGCCGCCAGCTGTTCCGTGCGCTGCGGTTCAGAAGCGGATGCCTTCTTCGTTACCTCCGGTTCTGAAACTGACGGTGTAGTCGTGGATGATGCTCCTTTTATTTTAAGAGAGCTTTTCCGTTCCTTGCTATCCGGCGGAGCAATAGGTCTGTAATCCGTCGCGGGCGCTTCCGTACCGCCGACGGGCTTGCCGGCATTCACGCCTATACGTATTTGAGGAGCGGATTTGCTACTTTGTTCTTTTGCCGCTCCCGGCAGATTTATTTTAAGCGATCCGGGCGAAGGGCTGATGCTGAGGTCTTTCTCCTGCAAGCCCGGCCCCCGGGTTGGGTGCTTGCCTGCCAATACCAGATCAATATCGGAAATAACATTTTTCCAGGAGGCCTGCCGTTCATCGGGAAGCTTAGCCATCATTTTTACTACCAAAGTATTGGCGGGACTGGATATCGCCGGGTTTACACATATCGGCTCGATAAGTTTTTCAGTTACTTGTTTGGTGGCGACTTCCATGGAATTGTCGCCGTCAAAAGGAACCTGTCCAGTGAGCATGTGATACAACGTCGCTCCCAGCGAATATATATCCGAACGGCAATCCACATCGCGTCTGCCTTTCGCCTGTTCCGGGCTTATATAGTAAGGGGTTCCTACCATAGTTCCCTCCATGGTCATGGAAGTGTCTTCATCGGCACACTTGGAAATCCCCATATCCATAAGTAACGCATTGCCTTCGCCGTCGAGCATAATGTTTGAGGGTTTTACGTCGCGATGCAGGACTTTGCGATTATTCCAGGCGTATTGAAGAGCGCATGCAATATCCCTGGCGATTTTCAGCGCTTCGGCTTCCGGTATGACTTTGTCGATTTTAAGCCGATCGCTGAGTTCCACGCCGTCGCAATACTGCATGACCATATAATACAGTCCTTGAATATGCCCGGCGTCAAAAGCGGATACTATATTACTATGGCTGAGCTGTCCGGCTATTTTCACTTCATGCATAAAGCGATCTATAAAGCTTTTGTCTTTTATCAGAGTTGGAGAGAGTATTTTTATGGCAACGTCGCGATTCATCGCGGTCTGTGTGGCGAGCCAGACTTCTCCCATCCCGCCCTGCCCCAGTCTGCGTTTTAAAACAAAACCACCGATTTCCATATTTTCACGGGTTTCGGGTATCGGTATGATAAAATGCATACCGCAATCGGGACATTCCGATTCCGCTCCGATCAGGCTCAGATCCGCCTCAAATTCCGCCTCGCAGCCGGGACATCTGAACGTAAGATTATCGCTCATGGGAATAAAACTCCTCCGGGTTACTCACTCCACTATTTTATATAATATGCCATGAGCTCGCCATGTGCAAGTATAAAAATGTAAATGCCACAAGATTTTACACCAAACAATCATTAATTTTTCTTCGCGTTCTTCGTTTCTTCGTGGTAAAAAAATTTCAATGCTATGCCTGAAAAAATATACCTGCGACTCAATGCAGAGAATAACGAACATGCAATCGCTGTTTACAATAGACTTTTTACTTCTTCGTACTGATTCTTCAGTTGAGAAAACAGGGTTTCACACAGGGCTTTGTCATTATCATCCGCCGCCGCCATAAGTGCCACAGAGGTATTATACATTTTGATCGCGCCGATGTTTCCCGACGCGCCTTTCAAGGAATGAGCCTCTTTATGAAGCTGGCCGAAATCATCGGCATCCATGCACCGGCGGGATTCTTCCAGATTGGCGTCGCAGGCTTCATAAAAAAGATTGACTATTTCCTGACGCAACATTTCATCGCCACCGGTAACGGCATCAAGCGTTTTGGGCTGGAGCACCGGTGAGGAGTCAGCATCGGGCTGCGCGGGTGGGCTTTTCGGTGCAGAAGCGTCATCCGCCATCGGCGTGCTCAAATCTTGATCTTCTCCGATTATGTCTTTGAGATATTTGAACAGGGTTTTATGCATATTGTCCACGTTGACGGGTTTACTGATATAGTCGTTCATTCCGGCGTTCATACATTTTTCGCGGTCGCCTTTGAGGGCATTGGCGGTCATGGCGATTATCAGTGCAGGGGAAGAATTTGAGGTCTTTTCCCGTCCCCGTATTTTACGGGTGGTTTCATAGCCGTCGAGTTTCGGCATCTGGCAATCCATAAGGATTATGTCGTAATGATTATGGCGAAGTATATCGAGCGCGTTCAGTCCATCGGTGGCGAGGTCGCATGACAGCCCAAGTCGTCCCAGAATGGAGGACGCCACTTTACGGTTGACCGGGTTGTCCTCGACCACCAATATTTTGACCTTATGGCTATCCGCCTCGGACAGCAGCAGATTGCATTCCCGAGCGACGGTCTTGGCGTTGCGTCCGCCATGGCGAGTGCTGAAGGCCTCGACAACGGTATTGTAGAGATTTGACTGTTTCAGCGGTTTAAGAATAAATGCGTTAAAGCCAAGTTCCTCCATGCTGTTTATGTTGGCTTCCGGAATAGAGGACATCAGCGCCAGCGGAATATTCTTGAGTTTAGCGTCAGCCTTAATATATCTGGTCAAGCTTATGCCGTCCATGACCGGCATCTGATAATCAATCATAACCAGATCGAAGGGTTCTCCACTTTCCGCGTCCATATGCAGAGCTTCAAGAGCTTCCAGGGGCTGAGTGAAACAACTGACAAAACAGCCATAAGATTCAAGTCTGGTGCGGAGGTATTCGCAACTTTCGTATACATCATCAATGACCATGATTCTTTTACCGGAAATGTCTCCAGCGGAAACATCATGTGGTTCCTGATGCATTTTCACCAATTCCCATACTGCGTGAAAAGAAAATGTTGAGCCTCTGTCCACCTTTGATTCTACCGTGATATCTCCGCCCATCATCTCTACAAGTTGCTTGCATATTGCCAGCCCCAGTCCGGTGCCGCCATATTCTCTCGTGGTGGAAGCATCAATTTGAGAAAAGCTTTTGAACAGTCTATCAAGGCGGTCTGCGGGTATGCCTATGCCTGAATCGATGACCGAAAAGCGTATATTTACCTTACTGTCCAGCATACTTTCAGTGCTGACCTTGACCTTGACCAGTCCCTTTTCAGTAAATTTTATAGCGTTATTGCAAAGGTTCACCAGGATCTGCCGGAGTCGCATCGGGTCGCCTTTGAGCATCGCAGGCAAAACCGGGTCAAAGTCAATGATAAACTCAAGACCTTTATCATTAGCCTTAGCTCCAACGATATCGCCAACTTCCTCAACGCATTTAAGCAAAGGGAAGTCGATATTGTCAAATTCAAGTTTTCCGGCCTCGATTTTGGAAAAGTCCAGAATATCGTTGATGACCGAGAGCAGATGATTGCCCGCTTCGTGAATAATAGAGGTATGTTCCTGCTGGAGCTTATCCAGTTTTGAGTTTAACAGCAAGTCGCTCATACCGATGATGGCGTTTAGCGGGGTTCGTATTTCATGGCTCATATTGGCAAGGAACATGGATTTGCTGCGGGTGGCGTGTTCTGCGCCCGCCTTGGCTTTGCGCAGACCGTTTTCGACTTCTTTCTGGCGGGTGATGTCAATAAAGCTCTGCAGCATGCAGTTCCTGCCATTCATGGACACTTTAACCGAAGTCTTCAATACCGGGACTACATTACCTTCGACGTCGACAAGCCGACATTCGTGGGTATGGTTCTGGCAGTTGGAAACTTTTCCGCCAGAGCTTCCGGCGCACTGAAAAAACCGGAAATAAGGCTTCCCGATGACTTCGGTCACTTTAGTTTTAAGCATTTCAGCGGCAATGTTATTCATTTCAATAATAATCTCGCTCTGGCAATCAATGAGAATTATGCCGGTATGAATGGTATTAAGCAAACCTTTTGCGCGACCCTCGCTTTCACGCAGGGCGCTTTCAATTTTTTTCCTGGCATTGATTTCCATTTCCAGCATACGATTGTTATCGACAAGTTCCTTGGTTCGTTCCCGGATCAAATCCTCAAGGTGGGTACGGTATTCACGCAATTCCTCTTCGGCTTTTTTTCTTTCGGTTATATCGCTGACCATGGCAAAGGAGCCCTGATATTCCCTGTTTTCATCAAACAGTGGCGTAGCGTTGAAGTGGCATACTACGCTGGCTTGTCCTCCTGGCGGAATAAGTTCTATTTCGTAAGAACTGCTGTACCCCCGATGACGCAGCTTTAACTGCTCCATGGCAATGTCCGCGTTTTTAACGTCAAGAAACGAAAACAAACTTTTGCCATTAAGTTCATCCACCGTGATATGAAGGAGTTTTGCCATTGACTGATTTGTGCGTACTATTACGCTGTTACGGTCAAGCTGAACAAAGCCCTCAACTGACGTAAGGAGGATTTTGCGCAGAGTTTCTTCCTCCTCCTTTATTTTCATACGAGCATTTTTCATTTCCGATATAAGAAAATGATGACAATTTTCGGGTCGGTTAAGCCCGTTAAATATGGCTTTGATCATATTCTGGCAAGTGCCATAGCCGCAGGAGGAACAATTAAACTGATCTTCCTCTGAAAACTTATTCATGGAGTAAAGTATATGCTCCTTCTCCATCCTGTCTGGAGTCTTAAGCTGATTATTGCCGGAAATATCGGTATGCTCACACCGAAATAGTTCGGCGTCATGATATTCTGTCAGGATTGCGTCGAGAGAACCGGATCTGCCATCACTATAATGGCGCAAAGCTTCAGCGTGTCTTTTATCCAACCAGTATTTCACTTCATCCGGAGTGTCTCCTGATTTGATTACTCCGGGACCGGAGCAACAACCGTCAATGCAGCTCAGACAGTCGATGAGCCTGGGCGCCCTGCCCGCCTTAATCGATTTTTCCAGGTTGTCCAAATACGCATAAACGTTTTCAGATCCGGAGATAGTCCTGGTCATACCGCGCATTTCCGGCAGATATTTTTCTATCGCACGCAACAGTCCGCCAGGTTCGGGCAAGACCACTGCTTCACCGGGCGCAGGGCTTTCAAATTCCACCGCATGGTGTTCTGACAATTTCATGGCGTTTATTTTCAAAAAGGTGTCAATTGATTTGAAAGTAATATTATAGTCCGCCAGTCCCGCGTCATGAATCTCTCTTTTCTTGGACAAGCAGGGCGATATGAATGCGATACGGTGATCACCATATTGCGGATAATGTTTGCGAATGAATTTAACAAGATGTCCTAACGGACTGTCAATTGGAGCAAGATATTTCAGCAATTCCGGCTTAAAAACGCGAATATAATCGACTATCGCCGGACAGGGCTGGGCAATAAGAGTTCCCGGATTGTGCTCCTGGATATACTTTGCATAGCTCATGGCGCACAATTCTCCGCCGAAGCTGACGTCGAAACAAGCCATGACGCCGGCGGCTTTCAGCCAGCCGTTAAGACGAAGCAGATCATCCTTGAAATTCGCAGCCGCTGATGGCGCCACCACCGCTATGGTCTTATTGCTGTTGAGGTCGTAAAGGAAATTTTCCAAATCGTCATTATAATATCTTGCCTCGTGCGGACAAGCCCGGATACAACTCCCGCAACCGATACACATGTTCGCATTGAGCTGAATATGCGTTTCACTGCAATCATTGCAATATTTCACCGGGCAAACGGAGATACACGAATAGCAATTGACACATTTTTCTTTATTTACATATATCAGTTTCGACCGTTTACTGACTTTTACCGGCATTTATTTCTCCTGACGGAACCTCTTACAACTTCTGTTAAAACTTACCACAATACTCTAGAAATTAAATGCTCAAAGCTAAAATTGCAACAACGTATATATAAATTAAAGGTCTATTTCCAGAGGGGGAGCGGTTATATTAAAGAAGAATACAAGCTGAAGATCAGTAAAAAGCGCGCCAAACGGAATGAAATCCGGTGAGCACAAGAGAGAGTCTTATCGTACAAATCGGACATGGCTCTCCTGAGAAAAAACCTGAACCTTTACTACTGAAAACAATATTTTTGATTTTTTTTATTTTCGGGCTTGAAAAGCTCAAGCGTCAATGTAAATTAATGGCTCCTCGCTCCCAAAGAGCGAATGACTGAGTTCTGACGTCCCTATCGTCTAGAGGCCTAGGACACCGGGTTTTCATCCCGGCAACGGGGGTTCGAATCCCCCTGGGGATGCCATTTTATGGTATCTATGGACAGAACAGAAATCAGTTGTTTTAAGACGCGTCCCTATCGTCTAGAGGCCTAGGACACCGGGTTTTCATCCCGGCAACGGGGGTTCGAATCCCCCTGGGGATGCCATTTCTTTTTTATTCTTCCAATGATCATCATTTCTTTTTCAGAAAATCATGGATCTTTATGGCAAAATTCATGCCGATTCCAGGGACTTTTTCCGCTATCTGCTCCGGCGACGCTTTACGCAATTCCCGTAGAGAACCAAAACTTTTCAGCAATGATTTTTTACGTTCCCCGCCGATCCCGGGCAATTCGTCAAGGATGGATTCCTGAAGTCGGCGGGTACGCAACATGCGATGATAGCTTATCGCGAAACGGTGAGCTTCGTCGCGCAATGCCTGAAGCAATCGCAATGCCGGACGTGAATGATCGAGCACGACAGGTTCAGATCTGCCAGGCAGAAAAATCTCCTCGTGCTTTTTCGCCAGGCCGATGACCGGCAGCGGCGGAACTCCGGTACGGACAAGCGCGTCGATTGCAGAACTCAACTGTCCCTTGCCACCGTCCACCATTATCAGATCAGGCAGCGGACGCTCTTCTTTAAGGCGGCGTCCATAGCATCGTTCTATTACCTCGCTCATCATGGCAAAATCATCACTATGGTCAACCGTTTTTATGCGGTACCGCCGATAACGGCTCCGGCAGGGTTTACCGTTTTCAAAGCAAACCAGACTGGCAACCGCCAACGTACCGCCGATATTTGAAATATCAAAACCTTCTATCAAAACAGGCGGAGATGGTAATTTCAGCGCGGACTGAAGATCAAATACGGATTCTTCGCCGGTCATCGCGGGTATCGAAGCGAAGCGGAAAGAACGGTTTTTGTCGCCGAAAGCGGTATCCAACACCTCAATGATATCGCGCCACTTTGCGGCCTGCTCATAGCGTTGCGCCTGTGCCGCCTGAGACATTTTCGCGGTAAGTTCTTCGCGTACGGTCTTGAGATCGCCAGAAAATATTTTTTTAACCGCTTCAATTCGCTCCATATACCCCTCTGGACTTTCCTTGCCGATACACGGCTCGGAGCAATCGCGGATAATGCTGGCAAGGCAATGGCGGTGTTCCTCTTCACCCGGATCAAGCGAACGGCATACCCGCAATCCAAAATGGCGATTCAGATATTCCACCGCCGCCTTAAGCGCGGTTCCCTTAGGGAAAGGGCCGTAATACAAAGCATTATCATCTTTTCTGACCCGGGCGAGAGTCAGACGAGGGAATTTTTCATTAAGATTTATTTTCAACATCAAAAAGCGTTTGTCATCACGCATCAGCACATTATAGCGGGGCGCATAATCCTTGATAAGACGGGATTCCAGAATAAGCGATTCGTCTTCATTTTTCACCGCGTAAAACTCCCAGGAATAAATGGATTTTATCAACGAACGCAGTTTGGGGTCGGCGGTATTCATCCGCGAGGGCTGGAAATACTGAGACATCCTGCGGCGCAGATTTGACGCTTTGCCCACATATATGACCTTGCCAAAGCGGTCGCGATATACATATACTCCTGGTTTCGCCGGGACATCACCCGGACGGAACTGATCTTTATTTTTCTTTACCACTTTTTCTCCCATGCAGACGCTGTAATTTTCCGGTCTTTAAACAATTTAACGTCTGTAAACAATAATTGCATCTGCATCATGATAAAAATCCGCTATTTACGATTGTATTGCAAAAAATAAAAAAATAAAAAATCAGCGAAGCCGCACAAACTCAACCGGCAGTGCCGGGACGGGATCCAGCGCCGGGACGCTGGTCGCCGAAGGCGAAATGTATTACCTGCAACGCATTGTAACTCGCTAAAGTTTGACATATCAGTAACACTTTTTCTGAGCGGGCGAAGCGATGCGGAAGAAAAAATGTTACGGCTGGCAACGTGGTCTATTTTTATCCCCCCTTGAAGAAAATCTTCAAAGTAAATTTGCCTTTTGCCGTAAAGTGTTTATATTGAATTGACACAGTGTTTCTTATCAGCAAATTGACGCGATTGTCGCAACTTGCGTCAGGAGATGAAAAGTGAAAAACGTGACGGATTACCGGATTGTGGAAGGCTCGTCACCATCGAGCCTTAGCGGCAAAGTACAGGAACTTCTCAAACATGGCTGGCAGCCCTTCAGCAGCCCCGTGGCATGTGTCAATGCCAATGGCAATAAAGCCATCATTCAGGCTATGGTAAAATACGGACAAGTAAACTCAGGCTGAGCGGTTTTAGTGGATATGGATACCGGTGAGGCCGCGCACTTTAGTGTCGGAACCCAGGTTGCGGGAGATATTGAGCAAATCCCGGTCAGAATAGGTTTCCTGCTCCAGCAGGTTATCGTCGATGATGTCCACCGGGTGAAATTGCTGCAATGTCCACTGCCTGACACCCAGCGTGTCGAGCTCTACACGCATTTCCCGGAGGTGATCTTCAGACAGGAGCGATTTGTGCACCGTTGTCCTGATGTCCGTGGGAATATTGTTGTCGATTGCGTATTTTATAAGTTTGCGGACTTTGGCGGCAAGATCCACGGCATTGTTGCGGGAAATTGAATTATACAGTTCCGTCGGCGCCTTGTAATCAATGCCGAAAGCATCAATATAACCTTTGCGGTGCATCTCAATGACCCGGTCGGGGGTACTGCCGTTGGTGTCCAGTTTGATAAAAAATCCCATTTCTTTGATTTTGCGGGCAAAATCTTCCAATGCGTTGCGCAGAGAGGGCTCACCGCCACTGATGACCACGCCATCAAGCTTGCCTGTGCGCCTGGACAGAAAATCAAAAAATTCTGTTTCGGTAATAAGCGGCTGGCTTTCGGGATCGAATACCAGGCATGGATTATGACAGTAAGGACAACGGAAGTTGCATTCGCCGACAAATACAATACACGCGAGTTTGCCCGGATAATCCACCAGAGAAAAACGCTGTAATCCGCGAATATTCATTTTTTCTTTCCGTCTTTTAATTTATGTTTATAAAAAAATCAAGCGCCTTCCCGCGGAGCAAGCGAAAAGGCACTATTTGACGACCAACTTAAGCTACAGCTTCTCTGGAATCAGCCTGTTCAGCGGGAACAAGAAAGGTAACTCTGTCCTTGAACTCTTCTTTTTTTCCTTTGTTCCAGTTGGATACGGGTCTGAAATAACCGGTCACTCTGCTATAGATCTCTGTTTTTGCTCCGCACTTTGCCATTTTCCCATTCTCCTTTTGGTTTTGTTTCCCCTTGTAGCTTCCCACGGGTGGTTGGTCAGGAACAAGCTTCTTGTTATTATTATTGTGAATACAACTTATTGCTTTTAATTATTATCCGTTAACTACTTTAAACTGATCCGCACCCGGAACTTCATGCGGACATTCTTCATGAGCTCCAGGAATATATCCGTGAACCGGACAGATACTGAACGACGGCGTAATGGTGAAATACGGTATCTTATAGCCTTCGGCGATGCGTTTGACCATAGACGCCACCTGATCCGGATCCTCGATGCGTTCTCCCATAAAGCCATGGAACACTGTACCACCGGTATATTTGTTCTGAAGCGGTTCCTGAAGGTCAAGCGCTTCGAAAATATCATCGGTATAGCCCACTGGCAACTGAGATGAATTAGTGTAATACGGATTGGAATCTCCCGCGGTGATAATATCCGGGAATTTCTTTTTGTCCAAATTCGCCAGACGGAAACTGGTCCCCTCCGCCGGAGTTGCTTCGAGATTGTAGATATGCCCGGTCTGCTCCTGGTAGTCGGCGATGCGATCCCGCATGAACACCAGTACCCGTTCTGAAAACTCAAGCCCTTCCTTGTCAAAAATCGAACAGCCCTTGAAGTTCAGGCAGGCTTCATTGAGACCAACCAGTCCGATGGTGCTGAAATGATTTTTCAACGTTCCCAGATAAGTCTGAGTATATGGCAGCAAATCGCCTTCGAGATAACGCTGTACGACCTTGCGCTTGATTTCCAGAGATTCTTTCGCCATATCCATAAGCCCGGCAAGACGTGCCAGAAATTCTTTTTCGTCCTTGGAGATGTAACCCAAACGCGGCATATTGATGGTAACAACGCCGATTGAACCGGTCTGTTCCCCGGCACCGAAAAGTCCGCCGGTCTTATTACGCAGCTCACGAATATCCATTTGCAGACGGCAGCACATACTTCTGACGTCGCCGGGATTCAGATCGCTATTGATGAAATTCTGGAAAAACGGCAAGCCGTATTTCCCGGTAACGCTGAACAAGAGTTTAGCGTTATCGCTATCCCAGTCAAAGTCGCTGGTTATATTATAGGTAGGAATCGGGAAGGTGAAAATCCTGCCGTCGCGATCGCCTTCGCTCATCACTTCGAGGAACGCACGGTTGATCTGTTCCATTTCCGGTTGATAATCGCGATAGTATTTGCCTTCTTGAACTTTTCCACCGATAATCACCGCCTGATTTTTCAAGTCTTCCGGCACCACCCAGTCAAAAGTCAAATTGGTGAACGGAGTCTGACCCCAGCGGCTTGCAATGTTCAACCCGAAAACAAATTGCTGGATGTTCTGTTTGATCTCGATATAATTAAGATTATCTTCGCGAACAAAAGGCGCCAGCAAAGTATCAAATGAGCTGAATGCCTGTGCCCCCGCCCACTCAGTCTGAAGGGTAGACAGGAAATTGACGATCTGCCCCAGCGCAGTGTCAAAATGTTTTGCCGGTCCGGCACTGGCACGACCTTCGCGCCCCCGGAAACCTTCGGTCAACAATTGACGCAAACTCCAGCCAGCACAGTAACCGACGATACCGCAAGACAAGTCATGTAAATGAAAATCCCCGCTGGTATGCGCTTCGGCTATTTCCGCAGGATAAATGTTTGACAAGGTATAACGCGCCACAACCGTACCACTGACATGATTGAGCAGACTGGCATAGGAATATCCAGCGTTGGAGTTCTCGTTGACGCGCCAGTCCGCACGGTCAAGGTAAGAGGCGACCAGATCCTGAACGTCCATCATGATCTTTTTGCCTTCACGTATTTTCTCGTGCTGGGCGCGGTAAATGATATATGATTTGGCGGCCTTGGACAAACCACGTTTAATGAAGGATTTTTCCACCAAATCCTGAACCAGTTCTATATCGGGGTGGGTATTGCCAGTAAAGCCTTTTTTCTCAAGAAATCTCACTACATCATTGCAAATGGTGGTGGCGAGCTTGCTGTTTTCCGTTCCTGACGCTTTAAGAGCTTTGCCGGCCGCGATGGCGATACGTTCCGGTTCGAAGTCTACAAGTCTTCCATCCCGCTTCTTGAGTTTCATTACAGTAGTGTCTGTTTTTGGCATTTCTTTTCAGTCCCCGATAAAGAAGTTGACGCTTTAAAACCAGTGATGACTATCATCCGTCCCGGCGGCAGATCAGCGGCGAAAAATCCCGTTTCTGTATTTGCCGTGTCCCCGTTATATAAGTTAACATTAACACACAATATTGCAGTGTCAAACAAAAAAAACACAATATATAGTGTTTTTTTTAATCTTTTTCATAAGTCATTATAGACACGGCAATTACAGAATCTTAACAAAAAGACGACAAAGTGCCGCTCTGCCGAGGGGGTTTTTACAGACAAATTTTGAAGCGCTGTTTGATTTAATCAGTTTGCGGATTATTTTGAAAAAAGGGGATTCGCGAACGATAAAGAATCGTTGGCAAAACAAGATAAACAAACGTAACAAGCAGAGAGATCGGTTTGAAAAAAAGTCATGCGCTTACACTTATTGTGCTTATTGGGCTGATAGCGTCATTAAGCGGTCTGTATGGTCTGGAATTTATTCGCATAAACAGCCGGTTCGCGCTGTTTGTCGCGGAAATGGAACAATATGGCGTCGGACTGTTTCCTACCATTTACGGCAAGCCCTATACAGATTATCCTTCGACCATGATGATAATGATGTATATCACCTCTCTGGGTGGCGCTTATATAAATATGTTTACGGCAACACTACCCACCGCGATCGCGACGGTATTGATGCTGGTGTTCACTTATCTGCTTGGAGAACGCTTTAGAAAGGATCTCGGCTTTTACGGAGTGGTGATGTGTTTTCTGTCGTTTCAGTATCTGGAAATAATCCGGGCTCCTGGACTGGATGTATTTGTAGCGGCGGCGGCGGTGATGAGTGTGTATGTCGCTTATACGGCAGCGGAAGGCGACGGACGTAAACGTCTGTTATGGATTCCGCTGTTGCTGATCGGCAGTTATTCCATCCGCGGACCGTTAGGAATAGCGATTCCGGCGGCGGCGGTAATAGCGATACATCTTGCGCGGTTGGACTGGAAGCGGATATTGTTATGGGGCGCGATCTGCGGCTTGACCGGTTTTATATGCGTGGTGGTCTCGATATGGCTATGCCTGGAAGCCGGCGGCAAAGAGCTGGTGGAACTGTTTCTATTCAATCAGGTCATAGGCCGGATGGGCAAAGCGCATCCTATATGGTATTACTTCACTAATGCGGTAGGATCATATTCGGTTACTTATCCGCTGGCGATAGCGGTAGGAGTGTTTTACGGAAACAGGATATTCGCGCGTCCGCAAAAGACTGACTCCGGCGAGCTGGTCTTTATGCGTATGCTCTGTTGCTGGGCGTTGCTTATATTGCTGGGCATGAGTATTCCCGGCAGTAAACATTTACGCTATGTGATCGCGTCAGTTCCACCGATGGCATTGCTTTGCGGCTGGATATTTTTCAATCCTGACCGGTTCAAATTCTTCACTATACTGCAAAAAATATTTTTTATAGTCAGCCGGATAATGCCTTTTCTGGGTTTGGCTACTTTACTGATAGCCGCATTGGTGCTGCGCTTATTGAATATCGATTCCGGATTGCCGGTGTTATTTCCGGCGCTGGTGTTTGTGGCGTTGTGCGTGGTGGTTATATACGTGCATAAAAATATGAACGGCGAGTGGCAGCGCAAGATACTGCTGGCGGTCTGTGCCGGATGTATGATCACGGTACGGATAACCCTCGATCCGGTGGAAAACCATAGGGAAAACGCACGCGACTTCTCCCTTAAACTGGATACTTTGCGCGGCAATGACCAATTATACTTTTACAGACTTGGTCCGGATGGAGATGAACTTAAATATCTGGTAAACATCCCGCCCGAACGCCGTTTTACCGGGAAGTATTTTTCCGCAACCGAAGCCCGCGTACCCACTCAAGCGCAGCAGGAGCAGACCATAACCAAACCGGAAGAAAAGGACAGCGGCAGAAAACGTCTGGTCGACAGGATTCTGGCGTTGTTGCCGGAACGTCATGCAGATGCTCCATTGCACCCGATATTTGTTTTTCATGGCGGTTTTCATGAAATGCTCGAAGCTCCTGCCGGAACCATTTTTCTGGCTAGGGAAAAACATTTCAGGACTATGCCGGAAAAGTACCGTGAGCAATTTGAAGAATTGATGACTGGTTCGCTCGGACGACGCGAATGCGTCGCATTTCGACGCAAGACGACGGTCGGATTATAGTTTAACAGGAGTATATTAATTGAACGTTTTCAGGAATATCTGTAATAAATTACGTAAACAGGTAAAATTATCATTTGAAGTCAGTGATCAACGCAAGTCCGTGATTTATGCCGACATCCAGCAAGGGTGCAATCTCAAATTCAATTATTATGTATTACTCCTGCTGTCCGCCTTGATCGCCGCGTTCGGACTCATTGCCGACAGCCCGGCGGTGGTAATCGGGGCGATGCTGATAAGTCCTTTGATGACGCCTATTTTTGGTATTTCCATCAGCCTGGTGTCCGGAGATACAGTCCTGCTGCGCCAGTCCCTACTGGCGGAAGCCGGAGGAATAATACTGGCGGTGCTCGCGTCTTTTATTCTGGGAATGTCCCCGCTGACATTCGAAATGACTCAGGAGATACTTAACCGGACAAGTCCGAACCTACTCGACTTGTTTGTGGCTCTGCTCGCCGGTTTTGCCGGATGCATGGCTATGATCGACGAACGTATAAACCCTATCCTGCCGGGAATCGCCATATCAACTTCGCTGACGCCTCCGCTGGCTGCCTGCGGACTGTGTTGCGCGCTGGGGGCGTTTGAGGGAGGGATGGGAGCTTTTATTCTGTTTTTTGCCAACTTCGTAACCATTCTGCTTGTAGCCAGCATCACTTTTATGGCGGCAGGATTTATAAAAGGCAGATTTGGCGAACATAGAAATGCCTTGTTCAAACGTTTCTTTCTGGCGGCGGTTTCGATGTGCTTTCTGATACTGTTTTTGACTCATGCCCTGATAAAACTCATTGAAATCAAAAATGCCCAGAAAAGTATCCGTCATGCCGTAATGACCGAATTGTCGGGGATACAAAATATCAATATAAAAGAAATTATTGTAGATAAAAGCAAGTCCGGGAAAAGCATGAATGCTCTGGTGATAGTGGACGCACCCCGCGAACCGGCGCCGTCTCACATAAAAGCTATCGAGGCATCACTGGAACGGGAAACTGGCAAATCAATAAATATTCTGATGCAGACCCGTATAACCAAAAGTGTCTCGTCCTCACGTAATCAGCTCGTAAGCTTCTACCGCAGCGCCGATGGCATAGAGAAAATACACCGTCCGGGCAAAGATGTGCAGCAACTTAATCTTGCGGATCAGATCATTCGCGAGAGACTGGAGCAGATCCCCGGTATGAGCGTAGCCGGAACCGAACTGCGCTATGGCAGAAAGGGAGAAAAAATAATTTACACCACAGTACAAGGCATAATCCGCCCCTTCCCCGATGGGATAAGAAAAATAGAAAATGATCTGCGCATACAGCTCAATGAGCCGGACTTGCGACTGGTATCGCGTTATATCGAATCGTATGAGGTTACGGCGGACGGGATCAATGTTTCAACAGCTGCCGATGTGGATGCTTCCGCCAACCGTGTTACGCAATCGGCGGAAAAAATCATAAAAGAACAAACCGGATTGAACCCGCAGTCAATAAAAGCAGTCAGGGATAACGGGAACTGGATAGTCGTCGCTGAAATCATCGGTTTGACGGTCATGACTCAGCAACAGGCCGATGCAGTCAAACAGCAGCTTCAAAATGAGACTAAAGCTAATGTCCGCTTTCAGGCATACTCTAAAGCAGAAGCCATGATGGACGCAAAATGAATCAAAAAGCTTCCGGCAAAACATTTATTTTAAACGATGAATGTGTTTTTTGAGACTGATTTGTAGATAATTATGATTAAAAGCCTTAAAATTGCCGTTGCGGATTTGTAAATCCCATTTGGAGCACTAAAATATAGCTTCTGTATTTGCATGTATAAACCATATTGGTTTTAAAAACTTGACAAGGCTGTAAGTTGCAGACAATTTTTTTTAGGAACGAGTGTAAACCGGAGTAATAATGACTAAAATATTTTTGACCGGAATGACCGGTTTGGTGGGTAGTGCCTTTACAACTACGATTTTATCAGACAAGAAAGATTATAGAATTGTAACGTTGTGCCGCCCTAATTCCGCGTTTTCCGCGAGAGAACGTATTGAAGCGGTAATCAGAGAACAATGCGCTTTTGATCATGTTCCGGAAAGAGCCGACGAAGTGCTGTCGCGCATCGACGTGATCGAAGGCAATGTGCTTGATGGCAACATTGATGAACTGATGCAACTGGACTTCATGCAGGATGTGGACATTATGTTCCATTGCGCCGCGGACGTGAATCTGGGAAAAGATGCTGACAGGCGTACTTACAACATCAATTACCAGGGCACCAAAAACATGATTGAGCTGGCAAAGCGGCTCAATGTCAGGGAATTCCACTATGTAAGCACCGCTTATGTAGCAGGGAAGAAGATCGGCGTAGCCAAAGAAGATGAGCTGGTTGATTCTGGTTTCAACAACAATTATGAAATGAGTAAGTTCAATGCCGAAGGTCTGGTTAGAGACTCCGGTTTCAAATATACCATCTATCGTCCGTCGATTATCGTGGGCAGACTCTCAGATGGCAAAGTCCGTCGTCCTCTGGCATTTTACCGCATTCTTGAATTTCTGGCAAAGGTAAAAAAACATCAGTGCTCAAAACACAATCTTGATCCGCTTGATTGGATGGATATGCAGATACGTTTCCAGACTTTCCCCTCTGAGCGCATCTATTTTGTACCGATTGACTACGTGCAGCGAGCGATTTGCAAGCTATTTTTCAAGCCGGTATGCAATAAGACTTACCACCTCACCGGCAACAGCCCTGTATCAGTACATTCCATCGCGAAGAACATCGGCGACACACTGAGAATCAAGGGGATAAGCGTGGTTGACAAGGCAAACGACCTCACTCCCGATGAAAAACTTATCGGCAGAATGATCGGCGATCTGCTGCCTTACTATTCCTCTCAGATAACTTTTGACCAGAGCAATGTCATAGAAGCACTCGGTGAGGAATTTATCGCTTGGGATTTCGATGATGAGCATCTGGGCATCATTATGAAACAATTCCTCAAATCATTCTTCCCGAATGTGGAATGGCTTCAAAAGCTCTGATCCCGGAGCGCCTGCAACCGGATAATTATGATTATTGACTTCCATACTCATTGTTACCCGGATAAGATTGCGTCGAGAGCTATCGACGCAGTCGGCCCGCTGGGCTTGGATTGTTCTTTTGATGGAACCATATCCGGGTTATGCGCTTCCATGAAAACCGCGGGAATCGACCTTGCGTTGAACTTGCCTTTGGTCACTTCTCCCGATAATACCCGTGGAGTAAACGCCTGGGCGGCAAAAAACAACTCTGCGCCTGTATTTTCGCTTGGCTCCATACATCCCGATGACCCGGATCCGGCAAAGACCTTGGCATGGATAAAATCGCTGGGACTCAAAGGCATCAAGATGCACCCGGAATATCAGTCTTTTTCCTTTGATGAAACACGCCTTGAACCGATATGGGAGGCTTGTATAGAACAGGGATTGTTTTTGCTCACTCACGCAGGCGAAGACATTGCATTTAAACCGCCGCCAAAATCCAATCCGGCGTCACTGGCGGCATTCCACCGTCGTTTCCCGGACTTGACCCTGGTGCTGGCACATATGGGATCCTGGGGGCTCTGGGATGAAGTGGAGCGGCATCTTATCGGATTGCCGTTATATCTGGATATGTCTTTTGTACCGGGACTGGTCGATGACGCGCTACTGGTAAAACTCATCCGGCGGCATGGTTCGGAGAGAGTGCTTTTCGGCACCGATGCCCCTTGGCGCGATCAAAGCGAGAGCCTGAAAAAAGTAGGCGAACTGGGATTAACCGACGATGAATATGCCAACATCACCTGCAACAATGCTGCCGCACTTCTGAAATTGAATTAAAGGCGTCCGGTCAGGTATTCACGAATGGCATAAGGACGGATTTTTACCGTCAACATCCCTGCGTCATTCACATACAGATCCATAACTATTGAACGGAATAATTCCACCGCCCTGAGCTTGTCCTCCAAAACGTCTGAAATACTGTCTTTGATCATATCCCGCGGAAAGCCCAGAGTTCCGGTGCGTATATCCTCCAGATAAAAATCAATGACTCCGTCTTTCATCTGCGGCTGAACACGCCCGGAAATATTCACGAATTGCCCGAAAGGACTGTTCACTGGCATCTTGTACGAGTATTCGCAATTAAACCAGCCATCGACAAAAACAATGTTTAATGACTCGGGCCATTTGACCTTGGAAGCGCCTGCCAATGCGGAAAGAGCGCCGCTGCCAGCCCCCATAAGCTTCACGTTATTGACTATAAAGTTAACCTCGGCGTCACTGAGAGTGATTTCATAATGATCTTCCGGCTTGCAAGTGAATATCATATCCTGCAAAGGGTTGAGCTTCTTTTGCAAAGCGATGAACAACCGCATGTCAGGCTCAAAAACGTTTTTATTGCCAACCGGAGTCCGGGAGATCACCTTAGCGGAAATAACCGACGCCAACACCAGCGCGGTGAGAATAAGCAGTATGATCAGCGCACAAAAACAAAAAATGATTTTACGGGCTTTTGAACCGGGTTTAACTTCCGGCTCTTTATTTTCCTTCTGAGTTTCCATTTTCCTGCCCTACCCTCTGCCGGGTCTAAAGTGTATTTGCCATCAGCGGCTTGACAAATACCGCCTGCCGGATATATACCAGCGCGGTAAGATCATTATCCCAGTTATCAGATGGAATATCCAACATTTGTTCAACAGGCAACCGTTCAAGAAACTCCACCCGACCGAACAAATCTTTGTCCAACAACTTTTCCAACGCCTGGCGGTCATGCTCCAAAGCGGCAAGACGGTCATATCCGGCACAATATCCGGCTGCGGAACTGCCGTCCAATACTTCAGTTGCACCGTCGGCCTTGAGCTGTCCGTCTTCATTGACGGTACCGAAAAGCAGCATCTCGTTATTTCTGCCGTCAAACAGCAACGCCGTCTTTTCTCCGATGCCGGGATTTATCCCGGCAGCAAGACCAAGAGCCGAGGGCAGAGAACGCGCCTTCACATTGTCCTTGTTAAAAATGAGCCCGCCGACCAATGAGGCGGCTATTCTCAATCCGGTAAAGCTTCCTGGACCGGAACCAACAGTCCAGCGACTGATATGACCGGGCTTAAGCTGGTGCTGAGCCAGACATTGCTGTATCCATTCCAGCAATAATGAAGCGCTCCTGCCACGCATAGTCTTATATTCGAGCAGTAGCGGTGCAGTACCGGCTCCGGTATTAACGGCGAAAGCCGCTTCTGCACCAGAGAGATCAATGACTGCGTGATAGGAGTTCTGTTCCATAATAAATTCGTCCATATATGATGATTTCCTTATAAATGTACTTGGTAAAGTGATTTAATTCAAGTTTGATCGACGGGGAATGTTACTTCTGAAATATCATCAGCGTCGCAAAAAACCATTGCCAGGCGGTCAATGCCCAGAGCGCAACCTGAAGATTCAGGTATTCCATAGTCAAGCGCGGCAAAGAAATCATCATTCTGCGGATATTCAGCATAGCCTTCGGCGGCGCGCCAGGTGCGGCTGGCGGCAAAACGTCGACGCTGCTCCTCCCGACAGGTAAGTTCCGAAAACGCGTTTGCCAGTTCAAGTCCGCCGACATACAACTCCCAGCGCTCCGCCACGTTCTCATTATCAGGTTTCAACCGGGCCAATGCGGCTCTTTCGGCAGGATAGTCAAACAGGAAAACAGGTCTGTCCAAGCCCAGGCGCGGTTCTATTTCAAGTACCATAAGCTCGTCAAAAGAATCGTTTTTAAGTGCTTCATACATGTCAGTGCCGGCATATTTATTAAAGGCATCGCCGACACTGAGGTACTCCCACGCACCGGTCAGATTCACGTTATGCCCGTTGAATTGCAAGCTGGAACCTCCGCACAGGGTATGCGCCACGGAACATAACATGTTTTCAGTAAAACGCGCCAAATCCATATAACCGGCACCGCATTCATACCATTCAAGCATGGTGAATTCAGGGCGATGCTTACGACCATATTCGCCTTGACGGAAACACGCGCCTATTTGAAATATCTTTTCGTATCCGGCGGCAAGCATACATTTCATTTCAAGTTCAGGTGAACTGCGCAGAAAACCTCCTCCACCGGGAGGAGCTTCTATGTATTCTTCGGGAGCGGGAGCTTTTATCACCACAGGGGTGTTCAGCTCAAGAAAGCCATTAGCGGAAAAAAAAGCTCTGATCGTGGAAATAAGCCCCGCCCGAATCGCCAGGCGAGGTCTCACTGCTTCAAGCCGTCTGATTATATCAGGCTTTATTGACACGCTCGACATAATCTCCTGTTCGAGTGTCGATCTTGATGACATCGCCCTGATTGATGAACAGCGGCACCTGTAATTCATAGCCATTGTCTAAAGTCGCGGGTTTGGTCACATTGGTGGCGGTGTCGCCACGCGCGCCGGGTTCTGTTTCAATGATCTGTTTTTCAATAAAGTTTGGCAGTTCTATGTCAATAGGTTCGCCATTGAAGAAAAGAATTTTGCACATGGATTCTTCAAGCAGGAAATAAGCTTTATCGCCCATTTTTTCTTTGTGTACACGGAGCTCTTCATAAGTTTCGGAATCACTGAAAACAAAGAAATCGCCATCGGCATATGAATAATAAGTTTCGCTTTCTGAGAGATCAGGCTTGTCGATCTTATCGGATGGACGGTATGTTTTTTCTGAGCCGCCGCCAGTGATCATGTTTTTCATTTTGCAACGATACAGAGCGGTACCTTTGCCGGGTTTGCAGAATTCAAATTCGGTGATGACCCAGGGCTGACCGTCGATCTCTATTTTTAAACCTTTTCTCAAATCTGATGTACTGAACATACTAACTCCTGTAAATATAATGATTTAACGTAAAAATAAGCCTTTTAGGAATACACCATTTTTTGTATTTTTCAAATGAAAAACCCTTATGCCGTCGGTAATTTTACGACTTTTTGATAAAATTCGCGCTTGCCTCGCATGCAGACAGTCCGTCTTTAACCAGAAAATAACGTCAGTTGGATTTTACGCTGTCGCGGACAATCAAGCTGTAGGGCAGAACGGAACGTCGCGTCGGGTCTGGTCTTTCTGGAAAAGTCTCGATAACGTCGGCGGTGAGTTCCGCCAGTCCGATGTGATCCTGTGTTATCGTCGTCTGCGGCGGTGTAGCATAGCGGGAAAAAAGTTTATGCTCCGACGCGATCAGCGAAATGTCTTCCGGCACCCGTCGGTTGAATAAAGACAACGCATAGGCGGTTACTATTCCCGCGTTGCCACCCGGACAAAACAGACCATCGATATTCTGTTTAAGCAACTTGCCGATTATCTCCACATAAGATTCATCGGAGCCCAGCTGGATCAAAGAATCGGAATACGGCAGTTTCCGCAAGCGCAGGGCATGAGCGATCGCCGCGCGGCGGACGTCGGCATTGCCGACGCCGGGTGCGCCATAGACGATGCAACCGATTCTACGGCAACCGCGTTCATAAAAATGATTAATTGCCAGCTCCATGCCCTGAGTTTCATCGGAACGCACTGAGTAAACATTTGAGCAATGTGGCGGAGCCTCGCGGTCAATCATTACCAAGGGGGCGGAAAAACGCTCCGACCAGCGTTTGAAATCGCCTGGCTCCGCACCAATGGCTACCGCGCCGCAAAATTGAATGCTGTCCAAACGTTCAATATTGTCCTGCGGCAGAACCTCGATGCGAAAACCACGCCGGGGCAACACCAGCGTCAAAGCCATCATCACCATTTCCAGACAATTGCGAATAGGGTATATCTGATCTCCCGGCATGATTATGACCACATTGCGCTGCTTGGTGGACAGACGCGGATGATAACCATGCTTACGGGCAATGGCAAAAACATGTTCCCTTACTTCACTTCTGATATTCGGATGATGACTGAACACCCGCGACACCGTCGCCGGAGACACTCCCGCCAACGCGGCTATTTCCTGTAACTTCATGTTGAGACTTTCCCTTAAATTGATTCATTTCCAATATAACGCAATAATTGTAGAAAATCAATATATCTTTCATTAAGCTTTTCATTATTCATATGTAATCGGGCTTGTCAGAGGCGCGATCAGACCTTATAATCAAGGTAATGCAACAATGAACAGGAGAAAGTCATAATGACTGGTTACTATATCGAATTCGAGTCCGTCGGCAATGCCGTGCTGAAAGAGTTTGAAATACCACAGCTTAAAGATGATGAAGTGCTGCTGGAAACCGATTACAGCGTCGTCAGCGCGGGCACGGAGCGCGCCAATTTGATGGGTATGCCCAACACTCAGACCGGAGAAGAAGGAGGAAGTTTTCCGCATTATCCCGGTTACTGCGGAGCCGGACGGGTGGTCGCCATGGGCAAAGCCGTTACCAATCTGAATATAGGCGACCGCGCGGTCATCGCGTGGGGCGGACATCGTTCTCATCTGGTGAAGAAAGCGCCATCGGTACTGAAAATAGAAGACGATTCCATAGATTCACTTGACGCGGCGTTTGCTAATATCGTATCGTTTTCATTGCTGGGAGTACGCAAGCTGAAGATAGAGCTGGGTGAATCGGTTATGATAGCGGGAATGGGAATTCTCGGCGTTTTCGCGTTGCAGCTGGCAAATCTTTCTGGAGCCGTTCCGGTGGTAGTGTCAGACCTTGATCCGGTTCGGCGTGAACTGGCATTGAAGCTGGGAGCTTCGGCGGCATTCTCTCCAGCCGAGGACGGGTTTATTGACAAGGTCAAAGCGGCGACCGGCGGCAGGGGACCGGATGCGGTGGTGGAGGTAACCGGTTCGGCTGCGGCGTTGCAGCAGGCATTGGAGTACATTGCCTGGGAAGGGCGTATTTCACTGCTGGGTTGCACCCGGATATCCGATGTACCGATAGATTTTTACAAATATGTTCATCGCCGCGGCGTATCGCTGATTGGAGCTCATACTTCCACCCGCGCCAAACAGGAATCCGCTCCCGGACGCTGGACTGAGCATGACGATTATCGTACTTTTCTCAGACTGGTGGCGGCAGGTAAGATCCAGACCCGTCCGCTTATTTCAGAAATAGTTTCCCCGGAAGCGGCGCATGACGTCTATGCCCGTCTCGCCGAAAACAACAATCCACCACTAGGCATTGTCTTTGACTGGCGTAAAATCAAATAAGTTGAAATATTACAGGAAAAATTACCATGAGCAAAATTGAATCAAACGGGCGTAAAGCGTTAGTGCTCGGCGGCACCGGCGCAATGGGCGTATATCTGGTGCCGGAACTCGCCGCCAGAGGTTATGAAGTCAAAGTCATCTCCTGGGATGAGGTCGTTTCCAACAATCCGCTTATCAGCTACGTCAAAGCCAATGGCAAAGATATTGAATATCTTAAGGAATTACTGAAAGAAGGATTTGACGTGATCGTCGACTTCCTGATGTATCCGGGTAATGAGTTCAACGAACGCTATGAACTGCTGCTTCAAAATACCAATCATTACTTTTATTTGTCTACTTACCGCGTATATGACGGGGTGGAAATACCGATTACCGAAACATCGCCCCGCTTGCTGGATAATTCCAAGGATAAAGATTTTCTTGCCACCGATGACTATTCCCTGTTCAAAGCACGTGGTGAAGATGTCCTGCGGAATTCTAAATACAATAACTGGACGATTGTCAGACCGGCTATCACCTACTCAAAATTCCGTTATCAACTGGTGACTCTGGAAGCGCCGGTCGTTGTGGCACGGGCTTTAAAAGGCTTGCCGCTAGTGCTTCCTGAAGCAGCGCTTTCCGTACAGGCTACCATGAGCTGGGCGGGGGATGTGGCGCAAATGTTTGCGGGGTTGGTGCTTAATCCCGGCGCTTATGGAGAAGCCTTCACCCTGGCAACCGCCGAACATCGCACTTGGGGTGAAATCGCAGAATACTACAAGGAAATTATCGGACTTGAATATGTGGCGGCAAGCACCGAAGATTATCTGGAAATCATGGGCGGAACTCAGGGCGCTCGTTACCAGCTCGCTTATGACAGACTGTTTGACCGCGTCGTGGACAACTCCAAAATCCTCCGGGTGGCTGGACTCAAACAGGAAAATTTCATGCCGCTTCGTCAAGGACTGGAAAAAGAAC
>JAFGXT010000328.1 GCA_016936495.1 Victivallales bacterium | reverse complement strand
GGCACAATGGCGGGCGCGACGGCGATCCAGGAAATGCTTGTTCACCGCAAAGGGGACACCATTTACGTCTTTCCCGGAATACCCGAAAAGTGGCAGGACGTATCATTTGAAAATATCCGGCTGCCCGGAGCTTTGACGGTCAACGCCACACGCAAACATGGCAGGACTGTGAGCGTCCAGATAAAAAGCCTGATTAAAAGTACGCTTAAAATCAAACTCCCGGAAAACATCAACGCGATAACGGTTGATCTTGAAGCCGGCGAGGAGAAAAATATCACCGTTGACGCCTGAACTGTATCGGCAGACTCACAACCGTAAAGTTCAAAACAGCTATATAGGAATAACAGCAAGTGACTCTTTATGTGGATACGCTTTCCGACGAACGCCGGAAGCAATTTCGTATTTATGCTTGTCTCCACTTGGTTCGGATGCTTTTCTGATGTGATGTTGGAAAGCTCAGCCATTATCATTCTGTATCTTGCGATGCTTGGAGCAAGTAATACGCTGATTATACTTTCGACCAGTCTTGTAGGTATCTCATCAATGTTTCTACTAATTCCAGCCTCCGGAATTGTGGACAAGTTCGGTTCCAAGCGCGTTGTCGCTGTTTCAAGTCTGATTGCCTGTTTTTCTTATTTACTCATGACGTTCGCCCCTTTCATGGTAAAGGAGGTCGCGCCATTCGTTGTACTTCTAGGATGTTTCACATTCAGTATTTCACAACCATTATGTACTGCATCATGGTATCCGATCATCGGTAATATTCTAAAACCTTCAGAACGCAGCAATTTTATCGGATTTCTCCGTTTCAGTTACTATATCCTGACCGGAAGCGTATTTTTTCTACTGGGCATATTTATGGGAGCCAAGCCGCCAATGTGGTTTCTCCAAATCATTATCGGCATTACCGGAATATTGGCTCTTGGACGTTATTTTTTTATTGCCCGTATTGCGTTGCCAGAACCGGAACATAAAATTTATAATATCACAGATTTTCACGGTTTGGGAATGACCTTAATTTGACTTAACTTATCGTGGCTCCTGAGAATCTGAGGGCGCGTCTGTCGAGCCATTCATGCCGAAGTTTCGCGTGTTTCGCTCCGAACTCCAGTATTTGCGGCAGATTACGGCGTTTTTTCAATTCTATGCCGATGGAGTTGGCGTCCGCAGTTACTTCGGCTCCGATGTCAACGAATTTATTGAAAAGAGTTTCCGCCGAACTCGCTTCAAATCCAGTTAATTCCTGCGCCAGCAATCGATACATGTTGTGTGCCAATATCGACATGGTCAGATCAAAATCAACTTTGACCACGATGGATGATGACACTCGATTTAAATGGAAAAAGTAAATCTGTTCGGCAATGGTTTTCTCTACCAGCCAGCGCCGGGTGTAGGTTCGGATCAGTGTTTCCGCAGGAGAGTCGAAGTCGTTGGTAATCAACAGTGCCGGTTTTATTTTGCCATGACCGGTGATGGCGATTTGCCGTACTTCGCCGTCATATCCTTTGAGTTGTATGTTTGAATCGTTGATGTTCAAAGTCCGGTATTTACCTCCGGCGCATTCAACGCGAATGCTTTTCCAGGCTGTCGGCAACAGTTGATCCAGCGCTTCGACGATCTTTTTTCCACGACGGCGGATGGTGAGAAATTTGATGGCGTCGGCATTGATCCGGTTAAGATTTTCATAACTGGTGAATTTGCTGTCAAACACCAGATAACGGGGAGCGGTTCCGCCGTCGGCACGCCAGAAATCCAGAAATTCCAATACGGTTTCCGCCTCGTTCTGGTGGCGAATTCCGGCGTGTCCGTACGAGATAATCCCGCTGTCCGGGGAATGTGCCAGCGCCGCGAGGATGCTGGAAATCGCTTGATTGCGTTTGCCTGACCAGTTATTCTCAAGCTGCGAATCATCTCCCCAGCACGGAATGGTGGTGAAATCCAGGCCAATTGCGCCATCAAGGAGTCCATATTTCCGCCAGACCCGGTTGAGCGCCTGAAGAAAATTCAGGTTCATGTCGCGCGTCACTCGATATGAATACGAAGAAAACCAGGCCGTTTTGGGCAACACATTGAGTCCGGCGAAAAGACCGAGCCCGCGGTCCATGCACTAGGCGTCGTCATGGCTGTAGCGGGAGAAATTTGACAGTTTCAGTGCGAGAAAAGCCATGATGCTGTTCAACTTGGGGATGGTGGCGCTTCCGGGATAATCGCTCTCCCGAATGACCCGGTCAATTCCGTATTTCGCCATAAGCTCAGCAAAGAGAAACAAGCCTCCGACAGAGGTGGAAAATTCATCTTTTTGAGCTGTAAACAGGCAGGAAACCGGAGCTTCAAGGCGAGCTACCGCCTCTGACGAACGTTCTTTCCGGGAACAACGTCGGGGCAGACGTCCGAACCCCGTCCGGTGTAACACCTTCCAAATGTAGGAGGTTGAAACAGAACCGCTGACCGCGTCGAGGCGTATCTTGATGTCTTCAACCGACAAATATTGCTTGCGCAGAGCGATAATGAGCTCATCCCGGTCAGGACAGGAGTCGGCGATATGGCGGACGCGTTCGATTTGCGGAAAGAAAAAATCGCTTTGCGGTGAACTTTTCAGATGTGCCTTAAAATCACGAATCAGGGAATACACCGTCGTCCGCCGATACCCGAAAGCCCCGGCGACATCATCAGCCTTCCGGCCGTCGACAAAATACGCGCGCAAGGCTTCATATTGGCGCTGGACAGCAAGTTTAGGCTCCCGAAAATAATCCAGTTCAAACTTAATTTTCGATGCATCGCTACCCTTGCTCATCCCGCTCACCTCATTATTGTTAAGGTTAATAAAAGATATTATACATGATAATATAATTTACAAAATCAATAAAATCAAGAGTTAAAATCGTTATTCGGCAATATTTTGAGCAGAAAAATAGCAAAAACAAGAGAATACAGCATGAATGTACGATAATTTTCTGGTTACGGTTTTTGAAAATAAAACCTTAATAGCAAAACGAGTATAATATTATTCACGCTCAGAATGGCAGAAATATGGTCATGAAATTAGGGTTTGTCAATACCGTGAAAATCTGTGATATTAAAAATGCATTCAAGATTTCCATACACAATGGACTTCTGGTAAGCTTTTCCTCTTATATCTGTTTTTTAAGCCTGGCTTTTGCCGCGATTCAGCCATTGACCCTAATCTATCTTAGGAATGGACTGAATTTCGGGGACAATACCGTTCAGATAATATCGTCGACGGCTTTGGGTGGAAGCATCTGCGGATTTTTCTTCTACAAAAGGATGGTCTACCGCTTTGGTATTAAAAATTTGCAAATTGCCATTCATTTTGCCTATATTTTAATTCCTCTGGGCTTATTTTTTTGCAGTGATGGCATCCCATATTTATCTGTAATGATCGGGGTTCTATTGTTTGCCGGAAACTTTGCGTTTGCCTGTTTTGTCTGCACCTTTTCACAGGAGAGTCTTGCTCTAGCTCGTCCCGGAAACATCACTATGGCCAATGCGTTCAGTCAAACCTATCAGATGATTGGAACCGCCAGCGGCCGAACTGCGGCTTCCTTGCTTTTAGGTAACGGGGTGCTTACAAGCTCGTGGAAAATATGGAATATTCCGATCTCAAATTTCCAGACCATTTATTTGGTCAGTTCAGGCTTTGCCTTTTTCTGCCTGATTTTGATTCTTTGTATTCCAAGCGTTGTTCCTAAGCGCGAGGACTATTACTGTCCTTAAAAATAATTTAACAAAGGTAAATCAACATGAAACTCACTATTGGCGAAGAACATGTAATTGTAAGAGGTATTCGACCTGAAGAACAACTATGGGGCGCGTATCAATTCCCCAGACCTTATAATCTTGGAGACAGACTCGTCGTCGCCGTGCATGTTACCAATGATAATATCAAATCCTTTGGCAGCCCTAACCGGTGGTTTGAAAGCCACGATCAGGGGACGACTTGGAATGAAGTCGACGCCTCGGTGTCGACGCAATGTGGTCTGCTTCTGCCCAACGGCGACCGGATATATTTTCCTATGGAATCGGGGATTTCGCTTAATAACTATAACCTGAATCCGTGAAAAAATCAGGATTTTTTAAGTAAAAAACTAGAGATAACCTGTTGATAGTGTTACATTAAGGTGATCTAAAACTT
>JAFGXT010000327.1 GCA_016936495.1 Victivallales bacterium | reverse complement strand
TGATATTCCTCTAGCTTAGTTAGTGTTCATATGCTATATATGTAATATATATTTTAAATATACTATAACAAAGGGAATTCCATCATGGCAGAAAAACGCTATCAAATCTTTGTCAGCTCAACCTTTAGTGATTTGCAAGAAGAAAGACTTAAAATTTTTTCAGCAATAATGAAATTAAACCACATACCAGCAGGCATGGAATTTTTTACGGCTGTAGACGAAGAGCAAATGCATTTTATTCAAAGAATCATTGACGAAAGCGATTATTATGTTCTCGTTCTTGGAGCAAGGTATGGCTCACTGGATAATGAAGGCATTAGTTACACTGAACGAGAATATGATTATGCGGTAGAAAAAGGATTAAAGGTTATTGCATTGCTACATGCAGATCCTGATAACATTGAAAGAGGCAAGACCGATAAAGATGAAGGATTGTTTAAGAAGTTCATGGCGTTTAGAGATAAAGTATCGGGAAACAAAAGACTTGTTTCGTTCTGGAGGGATACAGGAGAATTAGTAACGCAATTTCAAGCAAGTTTAATTCAAACAATTAGTCTATTTCCTAGGACAGGATGGATGCGAGGAGACTCTCTGGCAACAACAGACATGCTTAGAAAGGTCGCAGAATTGGAGTTAGAAAATCAAAGGCTACGTGAACATATCAAAGGATTAGGATCAACTCCTATCGCCAATGACATCACAATGGAAGCCGCTTCTGTAACAAACCCAGATTATTTTTCTGATTCAGAAATAGAATGTGTATCTGTGAATCTAAAGATTTCTCAAGGAAATATTCCTGCCGAATTTTTGCAATTTAAATCTCCATATAATCTTGACGACATGGTGAAATTTTGGCAAGAAGCTCTAAAGTGGTTTCAGTATATGCTACAAGTTTGTCGTTTTGACTTGAAAATATCAAATCCAAATCAGTTTATAATAGAAAACATGGATGGCGATTACTCTTTTTATGCAGAGGATGGTTCAAAATTATCTTTCATAGACATGCAAACATTCAGGAATCCTCCCGCAAACCCCATGACCGATAATTATGCTCACTGGTCTGTGCCAATACGGTCAAACCGAAATCTAAATCCGCAACAATCAGCCATTTTTACTCATCACCGCTTTTTTATTCCTCCTAAAGATATGACTTGTTCATATCAACGAATTATTTATGCAAAAAATATCCTAGAGCCAATACATAAGACAATTACAATTAAATACAAGATTATGCCATTAGAGTTAACTTCTAGTGAGACAATAGAAATTATAGCAAATTTAGAAAAACAAAAGAAATTTAACGATGCTGGTGTATTTGAATATGTTGCGAACTTATTAAAAGAAAAAGACAATGCCAATCCCGAAGAGGAAATTGGGGACGTTCATATAAGGCGTTGTCAAGTCGGGGTGTGAAAAAACTCTTCAAAAAGTTGGATTTATTATTAAAATCCGGCTTTTTGAATTCGGATACAACTTCATCACGGTATAAATGTTTTACAACTGCTGTCCACTGCTGCTATTTCTATAGTTCTGATTACGGATAGAAAAATCCGCTCAGTCATTCATCTGGATCTAGCGCGATACTTACCGCTTGTAGTGCGCCCACCTGTTTTGCAGGCCGGAAAAACGTCAGTTGCCATAATGCGCGTTCATGTTATTTGTTCAGATGCTGTGGTTAGCCTTTTGCAAGGCTCCAACCCTTTGTGATTCGCGCCATGGGCGGACACGGCAGATGTAAACACTAATGCCGTAAAATAAAAATGGTGGAGTTTTCCAATCAGATGCTGTGGTATAAGCCAGCCCCAAGTCTGGTTCCGCTCCACCATTGTAAAACTATGGGAATACCCGTTTCATGTCAAACTCCTGTTTGTTTTTAAGCATGTAATAAATGGCCTTCGACATTTTTGCCGCTATGGCTTTGATTGCCACAGCTTGGTTCTTTTTGGCACTTTTCCGCTGATAAAACTGATTTGGCTCTTTATAGTGTATGATTGCCTGGTTGGCGACTTCCACCAGTGCCCAGGAAAGATATTTGTTGCCATTCTTTCGATTGTTTTCGCCTTTCTTCTTGCCGTTCGATGAACATTTCGACGAAGTGCATCGGCAATAACTGGTATAGTTGCCGACTTGCGCAAAACGGTTTATATTTCCGGTTTCCAGCATTATCGTCATTCCCAGAATTTTACCTATTCCGGGCACAGTATTCAACTGGATAAATTCCATGGACTTGTCGACTTTAGCCAGAATCACCTTCTCAATATCATCAATTTGAGTGCTAAGGCTTTGAGCTGCTTTTAGATTTTGTTTCAATGTGAAGTTGAGAATGGGATTGCGGTTTTCTGCAATCAGAGAATCGATAAATTCTTCGGTTAACATGTGCAGGATTGAACGTTTTATGGTTTCCGCGCAGTTTCGCTGTACTGCCGACTTCAAGCTCAACAGGTGAGTCGTTCGTTGTTGCACGAAAGTTTGACGTCTCCGCAACAGATCACGGATATATCTGGTTTCTACCGGATAAATATGCCCCTCCGGCAAAATATTCAGCCGGAGCAGCTCTGCGATAAAAAATGCATCGGTTTTATCATCTGTGTGCTTTATTCCGTTGTACTGCTTCATTGCTCCTGGATTGGCCAGTACTACATTATAACCATCGGCTTGCAGACCATCAACCAGCCAATACCAATTGTAGGTAGACTCTACCGCTATTTTCATCTCTGATTTGTTAAACTTACTGAAATATTTGAGAACTTCAAACAAGTTACATGGCAAACGTCGCGATCCATGTTTGGTTCCTTGTTCGTCAATGATTCCTGCATAAACATTACTTGAATGCAGATCCAGTCCAGCATATAACTTTTGCATCTTATAAGACCTCCATTTTTTGTTATGGATTTATTGCCGCACGACAGGTTAATATAGCATAACCGTTATGCGAGCCTTATATGTTTATCAGATGCGTATAAATTTTAAATTTGAGCTTGAGATTTATATTTTTAGCGAAAATAGTGAATTTAAAATTATTTTTTAGTATCGAAAAATAGTTTTAAGCTGATTGAGGGGGTCGGCTCGCGGTCTTTTGTTTATAATCCGGTTTTTCAGTTGACATCAGAGGAGATCGGCACTGCCGGTTGAGTTTAATACGAGGCCGACGTTCGGTCTGCTACGCAGCTTTTTTTCTTTTTTTTAACTTCTGTCAGTCCCGTTTAAACTATGGATAATACACGAAATTGTAAAAAAGTTAGAAGAGTATACTTGACAAAATAGTTAAGTTGGTGTACTATTTTTATCATGAAGAACAACACTGAAAAAATTGATAAGTTGATTAGTCGGTTGTGGCGTTTATCCCGCAAATATTCCGAGATGGAAAAAATGCCTATTCGTTATAATGAAAAAATAACGTTGCCGCCAGGAGAAATTCATTCCATTCAGGCAATAGGGAAGAATAAAGGGATTAACATTAAAGAGCTTGGAGAATACTTTGGAATCAGTAAGAGCGCAGCGTCGCAAATGGTTGCCAAGCTGGTCAAAAAAGGGTATGTCCTGAAGAACAACCCGGTGGATAACAATAAGGAATTACAGCTTTCGCTGACCGCCGCCGGGTGGGAGGCATTTTCTTTGCATGAAAGTTTTCATTCCCGTCATCAGGAAACGTTGGCGGCTTTGCTGCGGGAAAAATTTTCAGATGAAGAGGTAGTGCGAAGTGAGGAACTTCTCCAGATAATCGAGAAATTTATTGAGGAACGTTTAAGTACTTTGTCGGCTAAGGGATAAATTTTTTTTGCAAAAATAGTTAATCAGCTTAACCAAAAATAAAAAAGTGGAGTAATGTTTTGTGATGAAAAAGACATGTTGTCTAGTGGTGGTTGGATTAATTGCGATAATTGGTGGAATAAGTGGCGGAGAGATGATTCTGCGCAAAGGAGATAAGTTTCAGGAAAGTCCGGTTTTGCCGCTCAGACCTGTACCGACGGTAATCGCAAAACAATCTGGAATGCCGGAATTGAGAAGTTTTCCAGGATATGTCAAAGCGGCACGACGGGTTGAACTGGCTTTATCGGTATCAGGCGTATTGCGGGAACTGGCGGCGGATAAAGGTCGTCGAGTGCACAAAGGAGAGGTGCTTGCCAGATTGGATGAGCGTGATTTTCAACATGCGTTGGACTCCGCCAATGCCGTATATGTAGAGACTAAATCAGCCTTGGAGCGGGTGGGGAAATTACACGCGAGAAATATTGTCAGTTCCGCCGATTATGAAAAGACGCAAGCGGATTATGATACAGCCGCCGCTGAATTGCAGGTTCGCCGGAAAGCTTTGAATGATACTGTTTTGATTGCTCCTTTTGATGGGGTGATTGCGGATCGTTATGTTGAGAATTATGAACATGTAAGGGAAAAGACCCCGCTTGTGTCAATCTATGATCTGTCAAAAGTCGAGGTTGTCATTCAAGTTCCGGAACCGTTGATTCGCGATGGAGGGACTCAGAACTGGCAAAATATCCAGGTCGCCTTTGATAAAGAACGACAGGATTTTTATCCCGCTGAAATAAAGGAAATCCGTGCGTGCCCGGACAGTGTAACCGGAACATATGAGGTAAGTTTGACTCTGCCGCCGCCGGAACGTTTTAAACTGTTGCCGGGTATGACTGCAACTGTATGTCTGGCAATAAAAAATAAGGCTGGAAACGGGGTGGTTATTCCGGCTGCCGCAGTATGCAGTGACGGAGTTGGGAATGCTTATGTATGGATAATAGCGCCCGAAGGCGGGAAGCCGCGTAAGCAGTCGGTCATCATAGGCAATCGTACGGGAGAAATGCTGGAAGTGCTTTCCGGCGTCAATAGTGGAGAGCATGTAGCCGCCGCCGGAACTCATAGCCTGAATGTAAATCAACTGGTGAGACCGATGAAACCGCGAAAGGACGGACTGGAAGGATGAACTCGGCATTATACGCAATCCGTTATCATCGGGTAACAATGGCTGTAATTGTTCTGATTGTTCTGGTCGGAACCATGGGGTATTTTAAACTGGGTCGGTTGGAAGACCCGGAATACACTATAAAAGAAGCGGTCATCAGTACCGAATATCCGGGGGCTACCGCGCTGGAAGTTGAACAGGAGGTTACCGAAGTTGTGGAAACCGCCATACAGCAGTTGAAACAACTTAAGGAGGTACGTTCTATTTCCCGTGCCGGTCGCTCCATTGTCATTGCGGAAATGCAGGAGATATATGATAAGGAGACCTTGCCGCAGGTATGGGATGAATTGCGGCGCAAGGTGGCGTCAGTCCAGTCGGCGCTGCCGCCGGGATGTGGTGCTTCTCATGTCAACGATGATTTTGGCGACGTCTACGGTATGTTTTTCGCGATTAGCGGTGATGGTTACTCGTTGCATGATCTGAAAGAAGTAGCCAAGGATCTGCGCAAGGAACTGCTGTTGTGTCCTGAAGTAGGGAAAATTGACTTTCAGGGTATGCCAAATGATGCAGTTTATGTGGAGATCGATCGGGAACGCTTAGCTAATCTTGGATTGAATCCCAATGCCATGTTCGACGCGATAAAGGAATTCAATACGGTCAGGGACGCCGGGAGAATACGGGTGGGTCGGGAGGATATCCGGTTGCGCGTTAACGGCGATTATGATCAACTGGCGGATATGGGAGAACAGCTCATTCACGGCGGAACCGGCGGACGTACTATACGTATCCGGGACATCGCGGTCATTCGCCGTGGCAACATTGAACCGGCTGAAATGTTGTTGCGATTTAATGGCAAACCGGCGGTCGGAATGGGAATTTCCACTGTTTCCGGAGGTAACGTCATAGCCATGGGTAATGGAGTCAGAAAACGGTTGGATGAATTGCGCTCTCGTATTCCAGCGGGAATTGAGATACAGCCTATTGCGGATCAGGCGGCAACGGTTGACGACGCGGTTCGAGGATTTACCCTGAATTTGCTTGAATCTACTCTGATAGTAATTGGTTTGTTGTTGATCTTTATGGGCTTGCGGGCAGGGCTGGTTATTGGCTCAGTTTTGGTTTTGACCATCATGGGCACGCTAGGATTTATGTTGGCAATGGATATTACCTTGCAGCGGATCTCGCTGGGGGCGTTGATTATCGCGCTGGGCATGCTGGTGGATAACGCCATCGTCGTCAGCGAAGAATTTATGACGAAAATCAAAGCTGGATTATTACCCGAGGATGCGGCGGTTCAAACGGTTAAGGCAACGCAATGGCCGTTGCTGGGAGCGACTTTGATCGCCATTCTAGCTTTTGCCGCTATTTCTCTTTCCAAAGATATGACCGGTGAATGGCTCAAAAGTTTGTTTCAGACAATTTGTTTGTCCTTGGGCTTGAGCTGGGTTCTTGCCATAACTGTTACTCCATATTTATGCGTTCGTTATCTTGGTAATATTTCGAAGAAACCGGAAACGTCTTCGAGCGGGAAATTTTTTAAATGTTATCGTAAGTGGATGACTGTTTGTATTAATCACCGTCGCATTACGCTGACTATCGTGTTTTTAGTGTGGATGATAGCTATGGGAGGTTTTTCCAGAGTCAAGCAGGATTTCATGCCGGATATGAATCGTCCGCAGTTTACGGTTGATATTTGGATGCCGGAAGGAACACATATTGACGCGACCGCCGCCGTCATTGATGAGATCGGTGAGTTTTTGCGGCGACAGCCCGGTGTAACCGGAACCGCTGGAGTGGTTGGCGGTGGTGCGTTGCGTTTTCTGTTGACTTATGAACCGCAGATGCCTAATTCCGCTTATGGACAATTGTTGGTTGGTGTGGATGATTTTAGAAAAATAGCTGTTTTAGCTCCGCGCGTCATCGAAACATTGACGGAAAAGTATCCTCAAGCGGTAGTAAGCGTCGATTCGTTTAAACTGGGGCCTGGTGGCGGCATGGTGGAAGCGCACCTGGTCGGCCCGGATATTAAGGTGTTGCGCCGTCTGGCGTCTCAGGTGGATGCGTGTATGCGCTCGACGGATAATACCCGTTGTATTCGTAACAATTGGGGCAACCCGGTTTTGACTGAGCGTTTGGAGACTGCCGGAGAACGTGCCGCGGGAATTGGCGTTGGCAGGGCGGAAATCGCGATGTCGGCGGCTATGAATTTTTCCGGTTCGGTGGTTGGTTCATATCGTGAAAACGATGAACTTTTACCGATTGTAATGCGTGCGCCGCAATCTCAACGTAAAAGTATTGATGAGTTGGATAATTTGCAAGTATGGAGTGGCGCCGGAAGCCGTTGGCTACCGGTTGGGCAGGTTTGTGACGGTAGAAAATCCGTATGGGAAGACCCGGTGATTCGTCGTTTGAACCGGATGCGTACCATGTCTGTATCCTGCAAAGCCGCCACGGGCACGACTGATGGGTTGTTTCGACGTTTGAAACCACAGATTGAAAACATTCAATTTCCACCTGATTATCATCTGGAATGGGGCGGAGAGCATAAAGCCGCTACCGACGCCAATCGTAAATTGATGTCAAAAGTGCCGTTGGCGTTTGTCGCGATGCTGATGATTGCAATAATGTTGTTCAACACTTTTCGACACCCATTGATAATTTTTATGGGTATGCCGCTGGCGATGGTCGGTGTAGCTCCGGCTATGCTGCTGGCTGACAAAGCTTTCGGGTTTATGGCAATGCTTGGAGTATTGAGCCTGTCCGGTATGTTGATAAAAAACGAGATTGTCCTTTTAGATCAAATAAAAATCGAACTGGGCGAGGGACGTTCCCCATATGAGGCGGTTTTGAACTCAGCGGTAAGCCGTCTGCGTCCGGTCTGCATGGCCGCGTTTACAACGGTATTAGGCATGATTCCGCTGCTGTGGGATGCGTTTTTTGCTCCGATGGCAGTAGCCATTATCGGTGGTTTGACGGTATCTACGGTATTGACCTTGGTTGTCGTGCCGGTTTTATATTGTTTTTTATTTAAAGTCAATCAACCATTGGAGGTATTGCAATGAAGATTCTGAATTTGTATTGTTCCATGACTGGTAACACCGGTAAGATCGCCGCGACCATTGAGGCGAGTGCCCGGCAGCAGGGGCATGACGTCCATACCTTGCAGGTCGTCGCCAAGACAGATCCAGGGCAAATTAATATGCTGAATTATGATTTCCTTTTTATTGGTTCCGGGGTTTATTCCTGGTTGCCGCCGGAAGCGATGCGTAAATTTATTGAGGATCAACACAAAATATATGCGGAACAGGGATTGATCAAAGCGGCGTCGCCCAGACTTCCAGGTAAATCCGCTGTCGCCTATGCCACTTACGGCGGACCTCATACCGGAACAAATGAAGGGTGCATTGTTCCGAAATATCTTGGTCAGCTCCCTGATCACCTGGGTTTTGAGGTCGTGATGGAATGGCTGTTTCCCGGCGAGTTCAATCTTCCTAAATATACGGTTCATTCTGTTGGGGGGCGTTTGGGCGATATTCGCGGGCGTCCTGATGAACACGACTTGAAGCAGGTGGAGCAATTGGTTTCCGGAGTTCTGCGTTTCCGGCAATAAGTTAATGTACAAAAGAAGGAATAAAAAATGGATAAGTCTGTAAAACAAGTATTCGACGCGCCAGGCTTTGCCGCCGCATATGAAAATAAAACAGAAAAGGCAAACTGGCTGGGACCAGACGTTATGTTCGGCATGAGTTACCGTTATGTTCATGCGGGCGAAAAAATATTGGATATGGGTATCGGTACCGGTCTATGCAGTGAATTGTTTCATCGCGCCGGTTTGCTGGTTTACGGTATGGATATTTCAGCTGAGATGTTGAAAGTAGCCGAGAACAAAGGTTTTACGGAGGAATTGCGTGAGCATAATCTTGCTGAAACCCCGTATCCGTATGCCGATAATTCTATGGATCATGCGGTTTGCGGCGGTGTAATGCATATTTTTGCCGATCCATCTCCGATCATCCGGGAAGCGGCGCGGATTATCCGCATTGGCGGCGTCTTCGCATTTTGTTGTCTGGATGGAGGAGATGGAGAAAATATCAAGACCAGACATTGCGACCATGAGATTCATGGACACACCCAGGACTTTATCGGACAAAGATTGTCTGCCTGCCAATTAAAATTGTGCCGGACTTTAAGTTTTATTGTGGATATGCCTGATTGTAAACAAAATTTTCGGGCATATGTCGTAAAAAAAGTTGAACGGTAAAGATTGTTTTATCGGGTTCAGGATTTAAGTCCGTTGTAGCGGCATAGCTGAATAGACCATTCTTCAAGTTGGCGCCAGTAGGAATCTTCAAGTCGGGGCAGGGGCAAATCACCCTGCGCCGTCTCCAGCAGTACCGCCATAAGGCGGTGCTGAAGTTGATCGGCCTTGGGATCATCGCTTAACTGTTCGGGTAGTAGACCGTTTTCATTCAGATATGCCAGCCTCACCAGCAGACTGCACTGATGACGCGTCATCAGCGTATCTGTATGATCTCCGCACAGGCACGCGAGTACATGGTTCATGGCACCGTATAATTCGGGGCAGGGTAACGATTTCTCGGTATTGTCCAGTACAAAACGTGCCAGTTCACAGGCACATAGATAGTTGTCTGGATCGGAACTCAGCGTCTCATAGGAATCCAGAGCTTCGGCGGAGTACACCGTCGGCATGCCTTCACGTACCGGTTTGAATTCGATGCTCACCACCCGGAACAGGTCAATGACCGGGAATTTGTTTTTGTTTTCGCTGTACGCGCCTTTCATGACAAAATCAATTCTGCCGTCATCGGGGCTGAGTCCGGAGACAATCAGGCTGCTCTCCTTGAAACGGTTTTTCTTAAGTACGAGTACTTCAGCATTTTCCATTGATTGCAGTCCTTTGTTTATTGTGTGTTTTACGCCATCAGATTGGCTTCGCCGTTGGATGCGACCAGAAATGTAACCGGCATATCATCCAACAGTTTAGCGGTCTGATCGAAAAATTCCTCATAATCGTCTTCATCGGGGATGCGTGTGCCCATAAATATGGCGACGGCGTTTCCTGACATGTACCTGAACACTTCAGGAAAGCTTTTGTCGGAGGTGATGACTTTGACTTCCGCGTCGATGCGCGCCGCCTCCACCAGCTTGTTCATTTCTTCAAGTTCCTGAGAACGTTCTTGTTTTTCCGCCAGGCGTAGAAGGCGGATACGGACATTTTTCCAGTTGTCGTTTCGGGTAAGCAGATAGGCGAGAATGACCATCAGCGAACCGTTTGACATTCCGCGCCACCATATATCTATGGTGCCTTCGGGGATAAGCGGCACCCGGCTTTTTCTGGTGTCAACCATGGCGACATAATTCATTTCCAGTTTGCCAATCAGGTTCATGAGGTGTACAAAGGGGCGTATGCGTTCTTCTTTTCGCGGCCACCCTGTCATGATGATATTAGGTTTTATCGGGCCTATGGAGTGAGATTGCATGAAAATCCGTAGCGCGCAGTCAAAATCTTTGTCGACAACGACTTCCGGGAAAAAGTTAAAACTGTTGTCGTCCGCGAATTCGTTGAGTTTTTCCATTTCCCGGCGCCGGATGGTGCGGAGGTTGTCATTGGATACGGTTTCATCGGCGACGATTTTCACTATTGAAAGAATGCCGCGCCTGTCCCCGAATAGATTGGCGTATTTCACCAGTGTCGTACGGTTTTCCGGGTTGCCGGAGAGGACGGTGATGGTCGGTCTCCAGTTTTTGGGATCGGGAGGCATTTGCGCGAGTTTGATAAGATTGTCTCTTATTCTGGAATACACAAAGCCGCGCCGGGCGTCCCCGAAAGTTCGTTGCATATCCCTTTTGCTGGTTACGAAAAATAAGATAGTCATCACAATCAGAGCTACAAACGAGGCGAGTGCGTCGATCATAAATGAAGCTGCTATACAGGATATCGCGCCTAACAGAGATATTGACCAGTGAAAATATTTGAATCTTGGGCGGAATGACGGATTGCCTCCGAAGGACTCTACAAACGCCGCCAGATTGACCATGGCGTAAGTGTAAAGAAAGAACATTGTAACTATGGCGGCAATTATGTTCAGCGGGTCGAATCCCGCGTCGGTTTCCGGACCTGATTCGTTCAGACTGCTCCATATCAGCACCGCTAGGGTAACGATGAAAGTAAGCGTCATTGCCCGGCGCGGTTCATTGGTGGCACCTGCGCCTTTGGCAAAGAAATTGAAGGACTTGAGAATCTTGTCTTTGGCTATCGCCTGAAGAATGCGCGGAGCTCCGAGCATGGAACCGAGAGCGCTGGAGATGGTGGCGGCTATCACTCCGGCAAAAACTAGAAATCCGGCGCCGAAAAGCGCGTTTTCAACGAGTATCGCATAAGGATTGTGAATCAGGTCTTCACGCGCGAACGCTCCGCCGGTGATAAGTACCTGTGAGGTGTACACCAGGCAGCCCACCGATATGGCGAATAGGGTGCCGCGCGGAATCGAACGTTGCGGGTCTTTCAGGTCGCCTGACATATTTACTCCAGCCATGATACCGGTTACGGCAGGAAAAAATATCGCGAAGAAATGGAAGAATTTGAAATCCCTCCCCGGTGTCCAGTTCTGCGCAAATACTTCCATTGAAAAAGGTTTGAACAACGCACCGCCAAGAAAAACTATTATCGAAATTCCCAGAACCGCCAGAATGAAAAATTGAGCTTTTATCGCCCAGTCGGCACCTATCCAGGAGGTGATGAACAATAAAACAGCCGGAACAATGGTCAGGAATATGAAGTATGGCTGGAGCGAGGGAATATTGGTCGCCACCGCTTCGGCGAAACCCAGGATGTAAAATGGAACGGATAAAGTTTGAGCCAGAAACAATGAAATGCCGATGGAACTGCCGAAGCCGGGGCCGAGAGCGCGGGAAATAAGGAAATACGCACCACCACCCTTGACCGGAGTATTGGTCGAGATCACTGAAATAGACAGACCGGTGGAAAAGGTGATGATATGCGCCACGGTAATCATTATCAATGTCATCATGATCCCGGAGTGTCCGATCACGTAACTGGTACGCATGAACATGATCAAACCGAATATAGTCAATATGGACGGGGTGAACACCCCCGCGAAAGTTCCGAACGAATATCCCTGTGACGTGGTTTCCTCGTCAAGCTGCAAATCTGTTTTCATATATTAAAATGGCACCTTGGATTTCTTAAAATTATATCCGCTAATATAGATTGCAGACGGATAAAGGCAAGCTCAATAATAATAATCCACCACAAAGACCGATGAAAATCAGCAAGTGGAGGAGACAGACAAAAGTCTCGGCTGCAATATTTTTTCTTTTTTTTGATTTTTGGCGGCACCCGCGTGAGGATGACGTAGTTTTATTGCCGGATGTGAGCTGAACACAGGCTTGAAATCGGCAAGCTATGGTTTACATTAGACTAATGTATCCGTTCCTTAATCTTTAAATGCTGGCAGTATTATCCATGAATACATTTGTAAATTTTCTTTCCCCGAAAGCAAAGTCAATTTTTCTGTTGGGAATCATCTATTTGGGCTTTATCAGTCTGGGCTTACCGGACAGTATCCTGGGCGTTGCCTGGGAGCCTATGCGGGCGGAATTACGTGCTCCGATTTATTATGCCGGATTTGTCGCGATGCTGCTGACGGCGTGTTCCGCGGTTTCCGCGTTTTTCAGCGGGGCTGTACTTCGCAGGCTGGGAACCGGAAAACTGCTGGCGATCTGTGGGTTTATGACCGGGTTTGGATTACTGGGATACTCACTTTCTCCGGTATTCTGGCTGATTATGCTGTGTGCCGTTCCGCTGGGGTTTGGTCAGGGGGCGATTGACACCGGGATGAATTTTTATGTCGCCAAAAACTATAGTAGCAAGGTTATGAACTGGCTGCATTGTTGCTGGGGGGTGGGCGCCAGTGCCGGACCGCTTATCATCACCATTATCCTTGCCGGCGATTTGAGCTGGAGATACGGATATGGTATTGTTGCTGCGGTTCAACTGTTGCTTGCAGGTATGTTTTTGCTGACGCTGAATATATGGCAGGGGAAGCAAACCGAAGGAAAAGAGCAGTCCCGGGAAGGATTAGGGGGCAAAGTCTGTTATGATGTTCGTTTCTGGTGTTGTCCGATTATGTTTTTCATGTATTGCGGGATTGAGTTTTCGATGGGGTTGTGGGGATATCAGTTTTTTACCCGGTGCCTGGGGTTTTCTCCTGAGCCCGCAGGATATGCGGTAACGGGATATTGGGGAATGCTTACCTTTGGGAGGTTTGTGCTTGGTTTTGTCGCTAACCGCCTGGGCAATGTCCGTCAGATACGGTACAGTATGGTGCTTGGGGGGCTGGGTGCGTTGTTGCTGATGTTTTCGGATAACCAGATTTTCGCGATAATTGCCTTTGGAGTGATAGGATTTGCCTTCGCGACATTTTATCCGGCGATGATGCATGCCGCACCGGAACGGTTTGATGACGCGACCGCCGCGACTGTAATCGGCTATCAGGGGGGCGCTGGAATGCTGGGAGCGGCGCTTGTACCTGCCGGGTTCGGCTATCTGGCGGCATGTACGACCTTTAATCTTCTGCCGTACCTGGTGGGGTGCTTTTGCCTTGTTCTGCTGCTTATACAGCTTAAAGTCGACGGGATTCGCCGTCCGCTCTGAATGCGTTGTTATATTTACAGTATCTGGGCTCTCCGTCTGAAATCAGGCATACCGGTCAGTGGAGCCATTGCCGGGTTTTCTTTAGTATCTGTTCGGTGTCAAAGGGCTTGGATATGCAATCGTTCATGCCGGCTGATTCATATATCTTCATGTCTTCGGAAGAGGCATTGGCGGTCATGGCGATTATAGGCATATCCTTATTGGTTTGCCGGATGATCTCGCTCGCTTCGGTTCCGCTGAGTTCCGGCATGGAAATATCCATGAATACAAGGTCGAAGTTTTCGTTTTTCAACATTTGCAACGCCTCACGGCCGTTGGACGCGTTGCGGGTTGTAAAGCCTTCATCAGTAAGAATGTACTCAATTATCTCCCGGTTGATGTCAAGGTCATCGACGATGAGCACTTTTCCGGTTTTATGTGCGTTTTCGTCCGTGGGCATGTTATCATCGGTAATCGCGTGAGGGTCGACGGGAATATATGGATATGAGGCGGTGAATACGGTTCCCATACCGTTGGTGGAGGTAAAGAATATATCACCTTTGAGGTATCTGTTACTCAATATCTTCATGCTGTAGGTGCCTAGTCCGCGGCCTTCGCCTTTGGTGGAAAAGGAGCGTTGAAATATCTGTCGCTGGATGTCTTCAGGGATGTATGCGGGGTTGTGGACTTCGAAGAATATTTTACTGCTTTGCAGGCGGCATCCGATTTGGATGCTTTGTCCGCAAGGGGTTGCCTCCAGGGCGTTTTTGAGCATATTGCCGATTACGCGTTCGAGCAGGATGGTGTCGCTTTTAAAATTGAAATCGCAGGAATCGGGAAGAATTTTTATTTTTACTCCTTGACCGACGCTATGGTTTTTGTATAGATCAATCACATCATGAATGATTTTTCCTGAGTTTACGGCATCATGCTGAGGTTCGAGCTGGTCGTTTTCGGCTGAAAATATTTCTTTTTGCGCCTTGATCTCATCTATGAGCCGATCGGTGAGGTTTATGAGCTTGTCGCCGATTCCTGGCGGGGTGGTGGAGTTCTTAGCGGTTTGATTCAGCATCAGTGCGGCGCCTTTGACGCCGCCGGCGGTATTCAGTACGTCATGGAAGAATACTTTTTCCAGGGACTGGCGGCGTTTTTCGTCGCTTATGTCATCGCATATAAACGCCACGAATCTTTTGTCGATGACTGGTAGCGGGAACGCCCATACCCGGAGGTTGATCGCTACGCCATTTGCTGTGGTTATGCGGCATTCTTCAATACTGGTGATATTGTTGGTCGCGTTGATGATGGATTTTACCGCACCGCAGTATTTACAGAACAAACTGGTGCCGCAGCCACCCGAAAATTTATCGGCATTGGCACAGCCGAACGCTTCTCCGGGGCGCAGACCCTGTATATTGGTAAACTCGCATTGCAGCACGTCTGTTACGCGGGCGTTGGCGAAGACTATCTGGCGGCAGTCATTGAGAATCATAAACATATGCGGCATATTATCGATAATTGATTTGAAGATATGTTTATGATTTATATTTTCCAGCTGGAATATTACGGTTTCCAAGGTTTCGCGTCGGGATGACGCGTACTGAGTGTCAAGCATTTTCCGCTCCGTTATGTTTTTTGTTTTATTCATCATAGTGATTTTAACTTTTCAATGCGGAAAAATCAACACTGTTTTTATATAAATATATGCGATTTTTTATTATTTATTTGTGACTGTTTTCTTTTTCGCTTGAAATCCCACTGGTACTAAGCATCGCCTCATAAAGTTCGGTGATGGTGAAGGGTTTTTTTAGAAAACCGGCGGCATTGTCAATATTTAGATTTCTCATCGCCTCCTCACTGGTGAAGCCGCTGGATATGAGTATTTTTACTTCCGGATTGATTTCCTTGAGGCGTTGGAAGCATTCGCGTCCGTTCATCCGGGGCATGACCATGTCCAGAATGACCGCGCTGATCTGTTCCTGATGGTCACGGTATTTTTCAATGCCGTCTATGCCGTCGCAGGCCGTGATGACTTTATAGCCGAGCTCATGGAGGATTTCGGCCGCGGTCAGGCGAATGACTTCCTCATCTTCGATGATCAGGACGCATTCGTGCTGGGGTAGCGTACACTCCGATTTATTATGTGTTTTTGAACTGTTCGCGGCGCTGTTCTGCTCCACCAGCGGCAGGTAGATATTAAAAATAGTTCCTTTGTCGGAGCTGTTTTCTATTTCGATTGCTCCTGAATGGTCTTTGACGGTTCCGTAGACGGCGGCAAGCCCCATTCCGGTTCCGGAGCCGATGGGTTTTGACGTGACAAAGGGGTCGAATACTCGGTCTCTGATTTCGGAAGGTATGCCGCAACCGGTGTCGCCGAACTGAAGTTTCAGATAATCACCGGGAGGCAGCCCCATGAAACCGCATTGAGGACAGGATTCTGATAAATTGACATTGCGTGTACTGATGAAAATTCTGCCGCCTTCCGGCATGGCATCACGCGAATTTACGCCTAGATTGAGTAGCATATTGGTGAGCTGTCCGGGGTCGCCGGAGACACAGGTGTTGTCCGCGTCGAGCGCCATTTTTATATCTATGCGCTTGTCGATGCTGCTGCCGAGCATGGACGTAGCGTTTTTGATGATTTCATGTATACATGAGGGTTGGGATATAAGTTTGCCTTTTTGGGCGAAAGCCAGTAATTTCTGGGTGAGATTGGCTGCGCGGGTGGCGGAATCAATTATAATAGTTACAAGGCGTTCGGCCGATTCATTGATATCGATTTTTTTCTGGAGCAGATCTGCCGACGCGAGAATACCGGTGAGCATATTGTTGAAATCATGGGCGATACCTCCGGCAAGTTGTCCTATGGATTCCATTTTTCTGGATTGGAAAAGTTTGTTTTCAAGTTCATGCTCCAAAGTAATGTCCCGGAATGTGAGAACCGAACCGACGATTTTGCCGTTGTCATCTTTTATGGGCGAGCTGCTTTCAGCGATATGATATTCTTTACGGTCTTTGGAAATGAGTATGCTATGGTTGTCAAGCGTCGCGAAATGCCTGATGTTTGTATTACTGAATATCAGGTCTTCGGGGTTGCGCCTGTCTGATGATTTGACCGTGATGAATATTTTGTTGAGTGGTTGACCGATAGCCTCCGGCAAAGTAACGCCGGTGAGTTCCAGAGCCACGGGATTGATGCGGGTTATGATGCCATTGCGGTCGGTGGCGATTACGGCGTCGCCGATGGAATTGAGAGTTATGCGCAGATTTTCCTCGCTCTGGCTCAGGGCGTCAAGGACTTTACGATAGTCGGTCATGTCATGAATGACGCAGACGGCGTAATCCACTTTGCTGAATTCTACTCTGGACAGATTCAGCTCTATATCACGCGAGCCCAAAGCGGGGGAATGATGTTTGACATTCATACGCAAAGGGATATTCCGTTCATCAAAGGCACAGTCGATCCAGGCTGATATGGTCTTTTTGCAATCACTGCCGATTTTATTAAGCAAATTGAATTTACCCTGAATAAATTCATCTATGTCAAAAAAATTCTGCGCACTCTGATTCATATCTATAAAGTTAAGGGAAGGTAATTCCAGCAGACATATAACATCGCAGGTCTGGTCAAGCAATGCTTTATAGCGTTGCAAACCCTCTGTGCTTTCCCGCAGGGGCAGATAGTAGGACTTGCGCAGAGAATTTTTACCCAGCCCAAGAATTTTATCTCTGAGGTTTGGTTTTGAATTGTCCATCTATTCAGGAGGCCTCCTCATAAATACTTTCAAGATCGCGAATCCCCGCTTGTCGGGGATTGGTCAGCAAGCACGGGTCATCTACTGCTTTTTCCGCAAGTTCCGGTATGTCTGAACTTTTTACCCCCATATCCCCGAGTGTATCGGTGATACCCAGCTTGCGATTAAAGCCATTCACCGTTTGCATGAGTTCGCGACGCAGTTCTTTTGTATTAAGTTTTGGCGACAGCTTTAACTTCTCCCCTATTTTTTTGAAACATTCTACCGCTGACTGAAAGTTAAAATCCATTACGTGCGGCAGGAGTATGGCGTTGCATTTCCCATGCGGCAAGTCCAGAAATCCGCCCAGGCTGTGAGCCATAGCGTGAACCGCTCCGAGACTGGCATTGGAAAAAGCAAGTCCGGCTTCTAAACTGGCGAGCGACATATTATAACGGGCATTGAGGTCATTGGGGTTTTCCACCGCGTTTTTGATATTATCCGCCACCAGCTCAATAGCGTGATAGGCATAAAGATCGGTTACCGGCGAGCTGGCGTTGGAGCATGCCGCTTCGACCGCATGGGTCATCGCGTCCATCCCGGTGCAGGCGGTTAGGAACGGATTCATACTGACTGTTATTTCCGGATCGACCAGCGAGACATCCGGCACAATGGCTTTGGATATTATCGCTATTTTATTATGCTCACTCGTATCCAGTATGATGGCGAATTGTGAGACATCCGCCGCCGTCCCTGAAGTTGTGGGGATACACAATAACGGAGGTCCGGGCATACTTATCATATCTACCCCTTCATAGTCAAGGATATGTCCGGGATTAGACACCATGATGGCTATACCTTTGGCACAATCCATAGGACTACCACCGCCTAGAGCGATTATGCCATTGCAGTCCGACGCCCGGTATTGTTCCATTCCGCTCATGACTTCACAATCACGCGGATTAGGGGATACTTTAGAAAATACGGTTGATTTTATTCCCTCTTCTCTAAGCGAGTTCTGTACATCTTTAAGCCAGCCAGCCGCTACTATGCCGGGATCAGTAACCAGGAGAACTCTGGACATCCCCAGATTAGAGGCGTAAACTCCAGCTTTCATTCTGGCGCCGATACCGAAAATGAATTCCGGCGCTAGAAATTTTCTTAATTCTCTACTGACGGTGGTATGCATAAATTCCCTCCTCCGTGATGAGTACGTATACTCATTGTATTTCCCTATTGTAATATATTACGTGATGAAATGTATAACTCAATATGAATTGAACTGAAATACTGAAAAAAGTCTTTAAAATGTTCTTTTTCCCTATCAGGGGCTTGACAAAACGCCTTGAATAAACTATGCTTATTAGGCATAGTTAACCCAAAACAGGAATAAAAAAATGGAAAGTATTGATTTCAGTGAGAGAATCGAAGTAATTGGCAGTCCGGATGTAATGGTGATCGGAGCTGGTCCGGCAGGTATTGGCGCGGCGCTTTCCGCAGCTCGTCTGGGCAAGGAAGTAGTGGTAATCGAACAGACTAACGCTATCGGCGGGATTGCCACGTCCGGTCTGCACGGGCACATCTGCACCTACAGTTCATGGAGTAATCCTAAGGAACAAGTGGTAGGCGGAATCTGCCGGGAATTCGCCGACCGGGTGGAGGCGCGCGGATTCGGAGTGTTTTCCGGTTCCAGTTTTGATTTCGAGGTGGAAGGCTTTAAACTGGTGCTGGAGGAAATGTTTAACGAAGCAGGAATAAAAACTTATTACTACACCCAGTTTTCCGATGTGGTAGTAGAGAATGAAACCGTTAAAGCGGTGATAATCCAAAGTAAAAACGGTCGTCAGGCCTTTACTCCCCGGATGGTGATCGACTGTTCCGGCGACGCGGATGTCGCGGCAAGAGCCGGTGTTCCTTTTGAGCAGGGACGCGATAACGATGGCTCTACCCAGCCGATGACGCTGATGTTTCAGCTTGGCGGCGTGGACGTGGAACGCGTATCACAGTTTCGCTTTCATGAATACCCGGAAAAATATAATGACCATAATACTTATAAGATGCACGCGTTATGGAAAGAAGCTCAGGATAACGGCAATATGGAACCTTTCCAATCCGGCATAATGGGTTGGTGGTATACTCCCACCCGACCGGATCAGCTGGGTATTAACTTCACACATATTTTCGGGCTTGACTCCACCCGGGTCGAAGACCTGACCTATGCGACCATGGAGGGACGACGTCAGGCATATCATAGCGCGGAAGTCTATCGCAAATATGTTCCTGGAATGGAAAATTGCTGGGTCAGCCATTGCGCCGCCCTCATCGGTACCCGTGAATCCAGACGCATCAAAGGTTTGTATAAAATCACGGAACAGGATCTGATGGCTGAAAAAGAGTTTGAAGACAGCATCGGCTACGGATCGTTTTTTATAGACATTCATAACTGCACCGGAGCGGGAATGGATTCAGGGACATGGTATCCGCCGCAAGGTTTCAAATATCAAATACCTTATCGCGCGCTGGTGCCGGTGAATATGAATAATCTGCTGGTGGCGGGACGTTGCATATCCTGCACGCACACCGCGCTGGGGTCTTTGCGGGTCATGCCCCAATGCGTGTTGGAGGGCGAAGCCTGCGGCGCAGCCGCGGCTCAGGCGATCGATGATGGCGCAGGTGTGGCGGAAGTGTCAATTCCGCGTTTGCAACAAACCCTTCGGGATCAGGGCGCCATCGTCAGCGCCGGGGATATTAAAGCTTATCAGCCCCGGTAAAGTTTTCCGACATTGAATGCGGCGACATTCCAGGCTATATTGTCGATCATAAAAAGTGGAGATGTATAATATATGATCGGAAGACAGTCATTCAATCGCGGGATAGCTATAATGAAGTTGCTCGCGGCGAACGGCGGCATGACCGCATCGGACATCGCCCGGGAACTGGAGATAAATCAGAGTTCGGTTTCGCGTCTGTTACAATCGCTGATAAGCGCGGGATTTGTTTACAAACCCGGCTTTCAGCGGTTTGCGCTGGATTACGGAATCCTTACTTTCGCGGGAGTGGCGCTGGATAATTTTCCTTTAGCGTCCGCCGCCGCGAAAGTGTGTAATTCTATTCATGAGCGGCATAGCTGCGGGGTGGCGGTGGCGGTGCTTTCCGCCGGACGGCTTCTATATCTGGCATTTACCGGGGAGGCTCCAGACAGCGGGCTCAAGTTGATTGATGATTCCGATTATCCCATTCATCGTTCATCTCTGGGGCTGGTGCTGTGCTGTACAGTCGGAGAACAAACTTTTATGGAACTTGTACCGGACAGTATCAGGCGGCATGAAGACACTATCAACGCCAACATACTTTACCGTATGGTGCGCGAAGATTTGTCCGCCACAGGCGTATACCGTTTAAATCAAAACGTGAACGGAGGATTCAATGCAGCAAGACCATTTATTTATTCCGGTCGTCCTGCCGCGTTGGGTATATTTCATCACGGCAGAAGTATTGATTCCGAAACGGCTACGGCTGTTTTAGGGCAGGGGGTCAAGGCGCTTGGCGGCGACCCCGTGCCGGAATATTCCTGATCAAGACCAGCCCAATTCAAAGTTGAACTGAGATGTATCAGTTTCATTCCACCTTGCGTTGGTCAGGTCGTAGAAGTCCAGCGTGTTCTTTATTCGCGGTATGGACATCGCGACTTTTGGATACACCCGACTTATGCCGTCTTTGCCGTGAATTACCCTGAATTCATTGCCGCGCTGATCCTTTATCATTCCGTCGATGGCGACGTCGGCGCGAGTTGCCAGGAGAACTGGGCGCCCGTAACGATATACTTCCAGCGGAAGGACCGATTTCGCGACGGTCGCCTCAATTTCCACACGTTCGAGTTCCAGCCAGGCTTGCGCCCGGTCAACGCCCATACTTTCCAGTTCTTTGACCGCCATTGAATTGCATACCGGCAGCGGGAAAGAAGTTGTAAGCGTCAGATCATTATAATCCTTAAGCAGTTCCAATTGGAACAGTGAAGTTACACGGAAGCGGCGGTAACCGCGTTCGTAAGTCTGCTTTATCAGACTTTTCAACCCGGATAGACGCTGTTCGGGGCAAAACGAGGGCAATACAGCTTCGTCCGCCCACTTGTCGATATTATACACGGGGGAGGCTACGTGAATATTTTTCTTTCCCGGTTTGTCTCCCGTGGACGTGATCTCAATAGTCTCGCGCGGGTCGCTTATGACCGCCGGGGTCATTGCCTTATAATCATCAAAAAATCTTTGCAAAGGTTCAAAAGGAGTAACGTCGAGTTGCGCCGGATCAATATTTTCCAACGCCCAGTCCCAGAATTCACGTCTGAATTGCTTCAGTATGCTTGCCGGGAGAAATAAGTTTCCGTCGATATGTACTTCTGCCGTGCCGCAGCGAAGTTCGTCCGAACGCGATGCCTTGAACTCTTCCCGTACCGCGTCGGCAATGAGCGGACGTTTGTCGGCAGAGGCAATGCTTTCGGTCTTTTCCCATACCAATGGGGGGGTAGTGCTCAGAATTTTTACCTTTACGCCTTCCGCGTTTATATTTATGTCCAGATCGATTGGAATACGCGGTTCAGGCAGAGCTGCCGTGCTGACTTCTTTGCCATGGCTTTCGCCTATTTTATAGACCAGTGCGTTTATCGGTACTTCTATATCACTTTTAATAAAACAGTATTCGCCTTTTCCGGCTTTTTTGCACCATCTGCCATCCACCCGGAGGTTGATGACGGTTATTGCCGGGCCTTCGTCCCCGGATTCCGGCTGTATACGCAGGCGATCCCCGGCGTAAATACGCTTACTTACGGAAACTACAAAGCCATCGGGATGCTTGTCCACCACTTTCCCGGTCAGCAATCCGGACACACCTAATGATTTGTATTGGATAAGTTCTTTCATTGACTTGACGGAAGTAAAACCTTCCGTCCATTTTCTGCCCAGGGATTTGCTGAGGACATTGCGGGCTTTACTCAGCAGATCGGGGTCTTTGCCATCAGTGTCAAGCAGCATACGGTAGGCCGAGGTTACATTTCTGACGTAATCACTGTTCTTCAGCCGTCCCTCGATCTTAAGCGAGGTAATATTCATCTCGCGCATGGCGCGGAGTTGTTCAAGCAAAGCAAGATCGCCGGGAGAAAAGAAAAATCCGTTGCCTTTCTGAGAATAATATCTTCTGCGGCAGGGCTGTTTGCATTTGCCGCGATTGCCGCTCCAGCCGCCAATCCAGGAGGAGAATAAACAGGTGCCGGACAAGCTGCAACACAAGGCGCCATGAGCGAATACTTCCACTTCCATAGTCGTTTTCGCGCGCATCTCGCGAAGTTCGTCCAAGGTTACCTGACGTTCAAGGATAACTCTTTTGACGCCTATGCGCTCCAATACAGCAATTCCGGCGGAATTGTGGACACCCATCTGGGTGGACGCGTGGAGGGTCAGAGACGGAAAATATTCACGTGCCAGCCGTAGTACACCTATATCCTGTACAATAATCGCGTCGGGATTCAGTCGTGCCAGTTGCGCCAGATATTCGACCATCTCGCCGAGTTCGGATTCCTTGATCAGCGTGTTCAGGGTAACATATACTTTTTTACCATTTTTCCCGGCATAGGCGATAAGTCTGGACATATCATCGACGCTGAAATTGTCAGAACGTTCACGGGCGTTGAATTTCTCCAGTCCGGCATATACCGCATCGGCTCCGCTTTCAAATGCCGCGAGCGCGGTTTCCAGATTGCCGGCGGGAGCCAGCAGTTCGATCTTTTTTATTTTTCCGCCCATTCTCTTTTATGCCTATCCTTTGTAAAAAAAAGCTCCTGCATAAAGCAGGAGCTTGTCATATTTTATTTATGTATGCAGCTTGCTTATACTTTTGCCGCATCCCATTTGTCTTTGCCAACAAAAGCAGTCAGGTTGCGACCATCTGAGGTTTTGGCTTTGAAAGCGTATCTTTCATTTCCCGGTTTTCCATAAGTAACTTTTTCAGTGATCTCTGCGTCTACTTTTGTCTTTTCCTTCACGTCATAGAAAGAATGCTTCATGGTATCCTCCTGAAAGGGGTTGTTTTACGGCACACCGCCGCTTACTGATTCCCTGCCTGGCATATCACTATGCTCAAGCCAAACTCTTATCCTCTATCTGCTAAGATAATACGGTAAAAATCGAATGCAAATTTTTTTTTCAAAAAAAATATTTTTTTTTGAGCTTAAATTCAAGAAACACAGCTTGATAAGCGATTTTTACATAAACAGTCATTGTGTCAACATGTTTTTTGATATTTCTGAGACTTGAAAATATCATCAGAAAGGTTATTGTTTAAAAGAGTATTGTTGTGTTTTCCCGGAGGACGCGTTTTATGCGCGGGAGGATTGAGGATACAAGGAGTAACACTATACATTCAGGTTGAGTAGTTTTATGAATGACAGCAAACATGAAGAAGATAACTCTTTTGAGAGACGGCAGATAATCAGGGCTATCAGTAATTTTGAAGGCTTCCCCGCCCTCAATCCCCGTTCTTTGCGTATTATTGCCATGCTCAGGGAGAAATTAGTTAATATCCCCAAGCTGGGACGTATTCTGGAACGTAATCAGGTGTTCAGAAAACATTTCATCATGCTTTCAGGCGTGCCTGATATGGGAGAGAATTCCACAAAAGAGGCAATCCGTGCCCTGGGCTTGCTCAATGTTAAACATTTGATGTTTTCTCTGCTGATAATGCCTTTTTATTCAACCAACGACCGCGAAGAGTGGCAGCATGTGTATTCCACCTCCGTTCTGATAACCAATTTGATGAAACATTATCGTATTCCCGAGACCAGTTCACTGCCGCTTACGGCTCTGCTTCATGATATCGGTATTCCATTGCTCCGCAAATTCAATCCCGGCAAATATGAGCAGATAAAAAAGTATGCCCGCGATACTGAACAGCTGCTGGAGGAGGTGGAAGACGCCAACTTATATATCTCCCATTCCGCCGCCGGCGGCATATGCGTGAAAAAGTGGGGGATGCATGATGACGTCTTTGTCCCGATATGCTATCATCATGACCATGTTGAACATATTTCCGAGGAAAATACCCTTAAAGAAGTGTTGCTTATGCAGTACGCGGACTGGATCGACCAGACTGCCAGAGGCGTTGTCTGCCGTCGTCCGGATGATACCCGACTTAGACGCGCCGGCATGGAAATGGATGATCAATACTGGCTTGACTATCAGACCGATATGCTGGAATTTCTTACTTTTGGCGAAGAAGAAGTAGACGATGCTTCAGGAGCGATTAATTACAATAAGCTTATTCAGTACCTTGTTGTCCCTGTTGGCTTTGTCGAAAAAGAGCGCCGCGAGCGGGAGCGGCAACGCAAACAAGGTGGAGCCTCTGCCGTCGGTAAAGTCTTTTCCTTTGATATTGCCAAGGCCATAAAAGATAAATTGCAGCAGAAGAAAATGGCGCGTCGGGAAAGATCTCTTTCCTCGTTTGAGTCCAACGAGAACGGCATCGATGATCTTAAACCAACGGAAAACGTTCCTGAAGAGACTGTTACCCAGGTGTTTAGCCGTCCTAAGCCGCAGAAGCCCTCTTTCAGTTTCGACGAGAATAACCGTCCGGTACGTTTCAGGTCCGACGGAAAAGTGCTTGAGACCGCCACCCGTGTGTTTAAACGCCCTTTGTTCGGCGATAAAGATAAAGACTGAGGCATAATATATAAGTGCCCGACTCTGAAAGAACCGGGCACTTATAAAACGTAGTAAATAGCTTAAAGCCCTTCGAACAGGCTTCCCAGATTGCCCAGGTCTCCGCCGGATGAATCTGAAAAATTACCGCTGTCCTGCTTGTTGCTTTCTCCACCCTTGAGGGTGAGAGAAATTTTGCCGCTTTCAATGCTTTTGATTGTTACTTTAAGTTTTGAGCCTACCGGAAATTTTTCGCTCAGGGACTTTTCCGGATTGGCGACATGTTGTCCGAATCCGGCTTCGCTGATATGCAGTAATCCGCTTTTTTTAGCGGTAAGCTTAATGAAAGCGCCGAACGCTTTTATCGCATCCACCGTACCTTCGACGGTCGCGCCAGGTTTTAAATCCTGTTCTGACACACTATAAGTGACGGTGTTGGCTGAGGCTTCCGGAGCTTTTCCGCCAAACATGGCTTTGGCAAGTGATATTCTATGTTTGTCCATATCCACCGACTCGACTACAACATCAATTTCTTCGCCGACTGATACGACTTCGCCCGGGCTGTTGATTCTTCTGCCTGCGCCCAGTTTTGATATATGGATAAGACCGTCAACGCCGGGTTCGAGTTCGGCAAATGCCCCGAACGGCTCAATTCTTCTGATCGTTGCTTTGCAATTGGTACCGGACGGATATTTTGCGGCAATGTCGCTCCAGGGGGATGACGTTGAACGCAAACTCAGGGTAATGCGCTCTTTTTCCCAGTCGAGATTTATTACCGCCACGGTAACTTCATCGCCGATAGATACTACATCTTCAGCTTTGACCCGTCCCCATGAAAGCTCCGATACTGGAATGAATCCCTGTGTTCCGCCGAGTTCTACAAAAACACCGAAATCTTTTATATTCACCACTTTGCCGTGAACAATGTCACCCACTTTGAGCTCTTCTTTCAGCGATGCCAGTTTTTCTTGTTTTTCTTGTTCCAGCATTTTGCGGCGGGATACGACAAAATTGCGTCCGTTCAGTTCCTGGATATGGAACAAATAAGTGTTGCCAATGAAATCCGATGCTTCCGCTCTGTTCAGGCTTATCTGCGAGAAGGGACAGAATGCTTCATCCCCGGCGATCTTGACGGTCAGACCGCCTTTGCGTTCGCCGGTTACCTTGCCTTCTACCGGGATGCCGTTGGCGAAAGCTTCATCGAGTTGGCTGTTTGCCTGTGATGAGGTCATTTTTACAGAGAAGTTCAAGCCGCCGTTTTCACTGTCCATGTAGAATGCTTCAAGCTGGTCTCCGACTTTTACCGGGAGTTCTCCGTTGGCGTCAACGAGTTCTTCGCGGTGAATAAGTCCCTCACTGGTTGAGTGTACGTCCAGATAAACAGTTTTGTCATCAATGGCGCAAACGGTTCCGGTAACTTTTTCGCCCGGCTTGAATACGGTTACGATACCGTTCATGCTTTCTCCAAGGATCTTCCCAAAGTCTTCCATAAAATAACCTTAAAAATTAATCAGTATTAATAAAGAGTGCTTGGTATTATATCACACAAGTTCGTTTTTTATATAGTGTTTACAGTATTTT
>JAFGXT010000326.1 GCA_016936495.1 Victivallales bacterium | reverse complement strand
ATGAATTCACTGGATGGATACCCCGCTCTAGTCAGTTTGCACGGAATGGCACGCTTTGCCAAATTTACGAAAGACGATGAACTCATGGCAGAGATGCACACTTTCGCCAGAAACTTCCTCGACGGCAAAGTTGAAAGAATGAGTGGAGTCTACGGCAGCACAGTCTATCGTTTTGGCGGAAACTTCACCGCATATCTGGCGGCAAGAGGCGAATTGTCAGACTCTGACATCGATGTATTGGTCAAATCCGCGGAACTCTTATGTACTACTCATGGTCGCGGTCCAAGTGGCGCGTTTGAACATACCAGACATTCGGCTTTCCACTGGATCGATACGGTATTCGGCGTTTGCCCCTTTCTGCTCTGGACTGGACAAGTCGCCAACCGCCAGGATTTTATTGATGAAGCATGTTTGCAGATGAAAACTCATCATGAAATACTTTTCGATCCCACAATAAAACTTTATTATCAAGCTATTAACGCCGATGGCAAGGGCAAGTTTACGCCCGCACACTGGAGTCGCGGCGTCGGCTGGGGTGTGTACGCTCTGGCGGAAATGCTTTACGATCTGCCTAAAGATCATCCCGATTATCCGGCATTTCTGAAAATGTATAACGATGTACTTGAAGGCTGTCTGGATTCTCAGAGATCCGATGGCATGTGGTGTCAGGCAATGGAATCGCATGAGACCTATGCGGAAAGTTCCGGCACCGGTCTAATCGCCTATGCCATGGCGCGGGGAATAAAAAACGGCAGCCTTGATAAAGAAAAATATCAGGCTCCGCTGTTGAAAGCCTTGCGGGCATTGACCAGTTATATTGCATTTGACGGTTCGGTGTTCAACTGCTGCTGCGGTTGCCTTGCTCCAGGCGAAGGCACGGTCGAGGATTATGCGAAACACAAGTGGATAATGAATGATGCGCATTCATTTGGACCGATGATTCTTGCCTTTGGTGAAGCTCAGCACCTGTTGCCTTTAGGGCTGGTTCCTTCGATTGAAGAACTGATGAAGCTGTAAAAAACTATTTTCCATCTTGCGGAGCTTCGGCTCCGCAATTTTTTTGCTGAAAGTATAGGGGACATCCATTAAGGAACCATAAAAATAACCTTTACATCATTTCTGGATCTTGTCAGGAAAAATTGAAGTTTTTCCAAGTTTTTTATATTTAACTCGACAGGAACCTTAATGTATGACCCTGGTATTTTGTTTACTCTTTTGTATATTGCGGCAGTATTTTGCCGTTACTTCCGGTAAGCGGCTTTTTCTGCTTCCCTTTGATTAGCGAACTGGGATCGTCGTCAATGTAATTTATGAGCTCCGTCAGCGCTTCAAGAGTCCTGTTGAGACGTTGCAAGGTCATGAGGACACCGATCTTTCCTTCGCTCACTGCTTCCGCCGAAGCTCTTATGGCGGCGCTGGTCTGAGACATTTTCATGGAATTGACTTGTTCATTCAAGTTTTTCATGAGCTTGTCAAAACTGTCCAGGTCAGCGTGGAGAGTTTCATACAAGGCATTAATCCGTTCTTTGCTGAGGGCACTGTTGAAATTGCCGACGCCTTTGTCCAGTCCTGCCATAATACTGTCAAAACGTTCGACTGCTTGTTTCAATCTCGGGTCTTTCAGTAATTCGGATACAGTCTTATTTACAGTCGCGGCGAGTTCTTCTAGGTTGTCAATGGAGCTTTCCAGTTTGGGATTGTTTATAAGTTTATCTGCCCCTTTGAGGACGTTGGTGATCTCTTTTGACAAATCGCCGAGCTTCATGTCAGCAATACTTGACAGGGATTGATTGATCATTTTGATGATATTTTGAATCACAGAAGGTCGGGAAGGTATATAATAGCTCTTTATCCCCTGTGGACGGGGTATTATTTTTATATTATTGTTAGTTGCATAATCCAGTTCCACATATTTCATACCGGTAATACCGGCGAGCTCAAGTCCGCAGGTAAGACCACGTTTCAACTGTTCATTGAAAAATCTTTCAAACTCATCGCTACCGAAGCTGGAGCCTTTACTGCCCTGATGAAATACGGTCAGATCCAGTTCCATGAAAATCAGGATGTATTCATCCTCACCGCGTATAAGAATTTTTTTGACCTGTCCTACCGGAACGCCTTTGAATTTTACCGGAGACCCCACACTCAAGCCTTGTACTGAATCGGAAAACACTGAAAAGACACTCATACTTTGCTTGAAAATGTCTGCCAGTCCGAAAACAAAAACAGCCGCCAAAAACAAAATTCCAGCACTGATGACAAATATGCCCAATTTAAATTTATTTGCTTCTATCATAATTTACCTTTCTCCCGGTGTTAAGCCGCCTGAACGGCATTGTATATATATTTGTTAAATCTCAGTTACGCATGTTTTTACGGTTTAGAAACTCTTTAACCCAAGGGTTTGCTGAGTTGTCACGCAGCTCCCGGGGTTTGCCCGAAGCAACAATGCCCTTGTGATTTTTATCCAACATAATGCATCTGTCTGCCACTGAAAAAATACTGTCCAGTTCATGAGTTACGATCAGCACTGTGGTGCCATGTTCTTCACGCAGTTTCAGTATCAATGCATCCAGGTCCGCCGACGAAATCGGATCCAGCCCGGCGGAAGGCTCGTCAAAAAACAGCAAGTCAGGATCCAGAGCCATCGCCCGCGCCAGTCCCGCACGTTTCTTCATGCCGCCGCTTATCGCGGATGGATAATAATCTTCAAAGCCCAGAAGATCCACCTGACGGAGTTTCTCACGCGCCAGATCCTCGCGTTCCGATCGCTTCAGAGAGGTGAATTCCTCCAGCGGCAGCATCACGTTTTCCAGCAGAGTACGAGAGCCAAACAGTGCGCCGCCTTGATATGTAACCCCAAAACTGCGCATCAGAGCGTTTAATTCCTCCTGTGTCGCATTGACTAAACTCTGACCCTTTAGAAGAATGTCCCCGCGCATCGGAGCATATAGACCTATAAGGTGCTTGAGTAAAGTTGACTTTCCGCAACCGGAGCCGCCAAGTATGACAAATATCTCTCCGCGTATGACCTCGAAATCAAGTTCTTTGAGCACTACCACCTTGCCATACCCTATGGTAAGGTCTTTTACTTTGATTATTTCCTCTGCCGCCATTAACTACTCCCCGATAAAACTGTAAATAAATGTCAGCACAAAGTCCGCTATCACTATCCAGAAAATAGAACTCACCACTGATGATGTTGCTGCGTGCCCCACTCCCTGTGCATCACTTTTGGCTCTGAAACCACGACGGCATCCTACCGCAGTGATGATGATCGCGAAAACCAGGCTTTTAAACAAACCCAGTATAAAACTCAAGGGAGTGAGAATAGCTGCAACCCGGTTGTAATAAATAATCACAGGCAAATCCATCTTAAATACCGCAATGAGCAATCCGCCGATGATGCCGATTATGTCTCCGAATACCGTAAGCAACGGCATCGCCACTACCATCGCAATGAATTTGGGTAAAGTAAGAAAACGCCCCGGCTCCAGTCCCATTGTCCGTAATGCGTCAATCTCCTCGCCGACCTTCATGGTGCCGATCTCAGCGGCAAACGCCGAACCCGCGCGCCCTGTACATATCATCGCCACCATCAATGGTCCCAGTTCCTTTGTTATCACCAGCGCCACGAAATCCGCGATAAAAACATCCCCGCCATATTGCTGTAATTGTATCGCACCCTGAAATCCTAAAATAATCCCCATTAATAAACAGATGAGCATGACGATGGGAACCGCGTCTGAACCGCACATGTCCATATAATAAAGCGTTTCCCGCCAGCGGATTCTGGATGGTTTTCTTATCCCTTGAAGAATTAGGGAAACCAGCTCACCAGTAAAAACCACTGCGTCGCGCAGTTCATCTAGTAAGTTCTGGAAGACCGCCCCCAGACTTTCTATGCTCATTTCTATTTTTCTATCCATGGAATTCCCGATTAATATCCCCTGTTGTGATGGTATACATATT
>JAFGXT010000031.1 GCA_016936495.1 Victivallales bacterium | reverse complement strand
TATTTATACTTTCCATCCAGAAAAAATAGATATAGATTTGTTTATTGATGCCACGGAAGATATAAACATGACACGCTTTATGGAGGTGATTCCTGTTCCTTTAGGAGAAGCAAAGTCAAGAGATATTTCTATAAGCAAAGAATCATCGACTATAATAAAAATACACGACACCCAGAATCATGGAGTTGTAATTCAGTTCAATTCCCCTCAAGAATTTCATGTTTGTAAAAATGGTTTAAAAAACGGTTCTTTGCAAATAGGAAGGATTGAGATAATTCTTCCATCAAAGCTAAGGAAAGGGCAGCAGATTAATTTAAAATATCAAATAATACCAATACCAGCAAAATAAAGACATATTTATAATCACAACACCCGTATGCCTCTTGAATTTGAAATAGCAGGAAAGTACGGTAAGATATGTAATCATGAATTTTTACAAAATGAAGAATACATATGAATGTAAAACAGTTGTGCAGTTTTTTGCAGTTGTCAGGATTTCTAGTAATGGCCATTTCTATAGGCTATTTGGTTTATACGGACGATATGGGGGCGGTATCTGAGATAGACAAGACATTTAGGAATCCATATATTCTGATATTTTGTTTTGCGGTTGAGGTGCTCTTGATTTCGGTTATTTTATACCATAAAGCAACTGAGTTGAAGCCATCCGCCAAGGGGGTTTTATGCTTATTCCTTTATGTGGCTTCAATTTATCTAATACTTCTCATAATTTCTCTGTTTTTTAGTCCGGTTTGGTTTTATAAGATTGGGGAGCTGCCTTTCTGGACATTAAACTCGTGGGCTTTTACATTGCTTATAATTGGTACTTATGGGAAACAATACAAGCCCAGTGATGATCCCGATGCACAGAAAAAAATTTGACAACTCAAAAGCGACGGCGTTTGCGGAAGACGCAAATGCTGTTGCAGCGTGGACAACGGCTGATGCTGATGCTCTCCTTGTGGATAAAGGCATAATGGCACTTATCACATCTGAACAGACGGCTTTTATTGGGATTCCAATCATGCGCGTTGTCACGCCAGAGCTTCCTGACCCACAAAATGGAGATGGTAATCAGCCATATCATCAGATATATAATAAAAGCTTTGTCCATGGGTACTGTAATCATTTAGCTACCTCCTCCGGTTTGCCATAGCCGTCAGCCCATATGACGATAACCGGAAAGACGCGTCCCGCCACCAGTTTATTTCTGACGATATCCGAGCTTACCAGCCGTCTGACCGCTTCGCGATCAAGCTCCGCCGCACCGCAACTTTGAGTAACGCGAAAGCGGGGAATGCCGCCCGGCACCCTACCATGTTCTACAGTGATGACGCTGTTACGCAAGGCTTTATGCTTCTGCCCCAAAGAGTCAAGACTGGATTTTTCAGCAAAGACATCCGGCAAATCCTCGCCGCCACCGGTGATGGCATAGGGATATGTTCTTGCGGGAGTGTCCTTTATCGCAACAGGCATTTTCAATTCCGGCAACGCTTCCACTCTGTCCGGCTGGAATTCAGCTTCCAGCTCCTGAAATTCCCGACGTACCATGAAATCAACCTCTTTACCGGACTTGGATTCCGGCATCGCCACGCCCAGCAAATCTTCACGCAGACCGCTGTAACGCGTCAATACTCCATAACCTAAATCCTTGGAGGGCTTGGAAATCAAGGTCGGATCGGCATACTCAAACCATTTTCTCATACTGACGGCATAATCAGAATCACGATTGACCCGAAACATGGATATACGTTTCAATTGCTGGTTAGCTACATTCACGGTGGGCAGCGGCGTCACAAACAAGATCAGCAACACGCCGTGAAACAAAAGCGTGAGCAATAATGCCTCAAATGCTATTATCAGACTACGCCTGTTATCTTTCGTCAACATATGAACTGGCCCTGGATTTTGGATCTTCAGGAGCGACAGTAGCGACGAATACGCTCAACCCCGCTTCCTCCGCCAGAGCCATAACCCTGGCGACAACGCCGAAAGGCGCACGGCTGTCTGAACGCAAAATAATAGTCGCGTGATCCGTGGCGGAACTGACATCCACCAGCCCCTGTTTAAGACCTTTCCAATCTATTGCTTTATCCCTGAAGTAAATGTTGCTGTGCCGGTCGATTGACACCACAAAACGTTCAACACTTTGCAGGCGGTTGGAATCCACCACCGGCAATTCCACCGTTATCCCGGAAATTTTGATAAAAGAGCTACTCAGCATTACGAATATAAGCACCAGAAACAGCACATCTATCAGCGGCGTAAGGTCAGGCCGTCCATGACAAATAGAGCGTTTAGTACGTATATTTACCGAATATTTAAGGTTCATTTATCTGAATCCCGGTTGCTGTTGCGGTGTTTAAAATAATAAATTATCTCTGAAGACGCCTTTTCCATATCCAGCGTCATGGCCTGGACCCTGCCGATCAGGTAGTTATACGCCACATAACAGGGTATGGCGACGCACAATCCGGCGGCGGTGGTTATCAGCGCCATACGGATATCGCCGGAAATATCAACCGCCGAAAGCAAAGCGGTCTTCTGGCTGCTGATGGTACTGAACGCACGCATCATCCCAAGCACCGTACCGAGCAAACCAAGCAGTGGCGCCACGTAGCCGATAGTTCCCAGCACATTAAGCCTGCGCTCCAAACGGGGCACTTCGGTCAAAGCGGCGTCTTCGATAGCCTGACGCACGTCTTCGTCGCCTTTCTGATAAGCCTGAATCGCCGCCATAAGGATACGCGCCACCGGACCGGGAGTGTTGTCGCACAGGCTGACCGCCTCAATAAAGCCGTCACGTTTCAATACATTTACAAGCCCCTTTACCAGCTCGCCCACATTGATTTGCTCGCGATGGAAGTGAAACCAGCGTTCAATAAAAATAAAGGTCGAGACAAGGCTGCAAAACAGGATCACCCACATGATCTCTCCGCCTTCCTGTATCATCTCATAAAATAACATCGTCTTAACTGTCTCCTTGACTAAAAATTATATTTTTTCTGCAAACGTTCAACCGCAATCTTATAATCATCTCCGGTATCAAGATTCATAGATTCCAGGAGTTTATAAATACGAACCGCCGCCTTGGCGGCCTTCGGCGTTTTATCGGCTACATATATATCTATAGCGGAATGAGCTGCTTTGTATACCCATACCGGCTTTAAGTGTGAATACTTGCGGGCATCCAGCCTGTACCCGTAAATGAGTTCCTTGTATATTTCCAGAGCCGATTTAAATTCTTTGCGTAGCTCATAGCACTTGCCCAACTTGTACAAGGTCTGATTCCGCACAGTAATATCGGCAAGCTCGCGGGAGGAAAGCAAACGGTATTCGACAATAGCAAGATCCAGCAGCGCAACATCCTGATCCTTGTTATACAAGGACATATAACAATCACCCAAGCGTCCCCGGCAGGCATTCTCCAAATCTGCAGAAGGATTGGACTTGAGACAAAGCTGATAATTTTCCAGCGCGGTCTTAAATGCTCCGCGATCGGAATGAATATCGCCAAGCAGATAATATGCCCTGCTAAGATCAGGAGAGTCAGGATGATCTTTGAGCATCTTTTCCAGAAGCGACTCCGCCGGTTTGTCCTCTCCCTGACGAAACAATATATACGCCTGTTCATACAGACTGCGTGAAACCGTTGCGGAATCGGCGGCATAACGTTTGCGTATTTCTTCCAACACCTCGATCACCCTAGGCATGTCATCACGGTCGCGATAAAAATCCACCAGCCAGAAAAACGCCGCCACAGTATATTTATCCTGCGGGAATCTTCCGGCAAGGACATGTACCTCCTCGGAAGCCTTGACCGCCTCACCGGCGCAAAACAACGCATATATACGCTTATAATATGCCGCCGGAGTAAGTTCTGACGCGGAATAACGCCTGGTGAAAGAATCAAATATTTCCGCCGCCTCCGCAAAACGTCTCTCCTTCAGAGCAAGATCTCCAGCACGAAACAACGCCGCCATCGCGTGATTAGCGTCAGGATACAGCGTGGAATAACGGACAAAAGTCTCACACGCGTCGGACAAATTACCGGTATTTTCCATTATACATGCCCGGTAGTACAAAGAGTCGGCGGAAATCCATGGTTCAGAGCCAGCTCCCTCCTCCAGCCTGTCGAGCAAAGCGAGGGACTGTATATAATCTCTTTTCATATACCATGCGCGCATAGTCCAGTACAAGGCTTCAGCGCTCCAACGCGGAGATATGTCAGGCACACCCTTAAGCGCCTCAATCACCTGATCATACATCTCCTGTTTAAAATAAACTTTAGCGCGCAGAACATCACCTTTTGCCTTGGCGTCATTATCCGTGGCTTTCATACGAATAAAATCAAACATCTTCAGTGCCCTGCCGAAATCGCTCCGGTCGGCAAGAATACTGCCCGCGCCTTCGGCGGCAGCCACCCGGATACTCATATCAAGGGACGCATCGTCAACCATCGCGGTATATACTCTTACGGCCTCGTCGTAATTGCCCATTCGGGTCAGCAGCACCGCAAGCTGTTTTTTTATCACATGGATATCGTCGGTATCGCCATAAAGCTGAATATATTTCCGGCATTCCGCAACCGCCGCCTCGTAGTCCTCAACGGTTATATTCATATTGATAAGCGAGCGCAGGGTTTTGACCCGGTCTGCAGTACCGGCGGCAAAGATATAGGCGTCGCCGGAGTACTGTATGGCGGTTTTGTAGTCCTTGAGCGCTACAAAGTGAGCTATCGCGTCCGACAATATCTCAAACATCATCGCGTTGGCTTTGTCCGGGACGCCAATTCTTACCTTCAGATATACGTCTCGAAATTCTTCATAGCGTTTTTCCTTGACCAGCAACAGAAGTCCAAGAGCTTGAATCTCGGGTTTATCTGAAAATCCGGCCTTGGCGACATCTCCGGAAAGCACTTTCCAGGCATCCTCGTAGCTGCCCCCCATAATCAATGAATACACTCTCCGGCACAAAGCGGTATAACGCCAGTCACTACCGGCTCCGGCATTTTCCAGCAAAGCGTAAATATTGGCGGCATCAAGCCATTTTTGTTCTTTTTCAAGTACAAAGCCAAGCAGGTGCAGAATACGATTGTAGTCCTCGCCCTCGGCGATCATACTAAAGATAATATTTTCCGCATAAAGTCTGGCGGCGGAATACTTTTGTTCCGCCACAAGTATTTCACAATGCAGCAATTTTATGCCGATATCGTCCTTGTCTCCGACGCGGGCAATAATCTGTTCATAAACCGCACTGGCGCGAGCGATATTCCCGGCACGCAGATAAGAGGTACCGAGCGCCAAAGCCGTATCAACCCATGCCTGGCTGCCTTCCGGCACAGCCTCCATGTATCTGACATAAAACTTTGTCGCAAGCGCATAGTCTCCGGCGTTAAACGCCTCATCTCCAAGGAGCCTATCCCGATTGCCGCCAACATCACCAGCGGTAGCCGCGAAAGCGACTCCCACCAGTACGCAGACGGAAATTATCGTTTTACCGATATGCCGCAAAACCGCATCTCCTGTATTCGGGGTGAACCAGCACCACCAATATCCCGGCCGTAAGCTCAACCCATTTGCTCTTTTACTTTTGCCAGAATGCGCTCCTGAAGAGCGGCGTCTTCTTTGATGAGGTTCTTGGTCTGTTCTCTGCCCTGTCCAAGCTGCTCACCGTCAAAAGAGAACCATGAGCCGCGTTTTTCAATAATATTCAGGTCGCAGGCCACATCCAAAATCGAACCTGAACGTGATACACCCTCAGAGTAATTAATATCAAATTCAGCTACCTTGAAAGGCGGTGCGAGTTTATTTTTGACGACTTTAACGCGTGTACGGTTGCCCACCACTTCGCCCTTGGCGTCTTTCAAGGCGGTAACCTTACGTATTTCCATGCGGATAGAGGTGTAGAACTTCATGGCTTTACCGCCGGGAGTGGTTTCCGGATTTCCGAACATAACTCCGATTTTCTCACGGATCTGATTGGTAAATATGCAGCAGGTACGGCTTTTACTGACGACCCCGGTAAGCTTACGCAAAGCCTGAGACATCAGACGAGCCTGCAAGCCCATATGGGAATCGCCCATTTGTCCCTCGATCTCGGCTCTCGGCACCAGCGCCGCCACTGAGTCGATCACCAATACATCCACGGCATTGCTGCGTGCGAGCGTCTCGACGATATTCAACGCATCTTCACCGCAGTCCGGCTGGGAAATCAGCAGTTCCTTGGTATTGACCCCGATTTTTTCAGCATATATCGGGTCAATGGCATGTTCGGCATCGATGATTGCACACACGCCTCCGGCACGCTGAGCGTTGGCGATGATATGCAGACACACAGTAGTCTTACCGGAGGATTCCGGACCAAATATCTCGATGATTCTGCCGCGCGGCACACCTCTAACGCCCAATGCAATGTCCAAAGCCAAAGCACCGGTACTGATAGTTGGCACATCGGCTCTGACGTCATCTCCCAGGCGCATAATCGAGCCTTTGCCGATTGATTTTTCTATCTCACTGATCGCAAGTTGAAGATTCTTTTCTCTTGCCGGATCGACTTTCCGTGCTTCCGCTTCTTTCTCTTTAACGGTTGCGACGTCTTTTCCCTTCTTAACTTCAGTAACTGCGGCGTTGTCTTTTAATTCTTCAGTCATATAACTTTCCTCAATCTTGCAAGTAATTAAATATCCAGATCCTTAACTCCGGCGGCATGCTTCTCAATGTAATTACGACGCGGCTCGACCACATCGCCCATAAGAAGCGTAAACATCCGTTCGGCCTCCACCGCGTCCTCCATGGAAACCTTGATCATTTTTCGATACTGCGGATCCATGGTGGTTTCCCAGAGCTGTTCGGCGTTCATTTCACCAAGACCTTTATAACGCTGGATATAGATACCCGAACGCCCGTTGGCTTTGACCGCTTCAAAAAGCTGTTTCAGAGAATATATTTTTTCAAACTTATCTCCGGAAATGAACTCGAATACAGCGTCGTCCATACCGAAAACATGTCCCACTTCAAGACCGTGTTCTTTCAGCTTGAGCGCCAATTCCTCGCAGGTTTTACATTCAACGATAGACACTAATTCCACGGCGGAAGCAATAAACAGATCCTCTTCAGAATCGGAATCTATAAATTCCACCTCAGAAGCTTCTACATCAATCACCGCCTCTGCGGCTTCGACTTCATCCTCACATGGTTCGTCCACAGACGCCAGACGCACCTCGGCTTCGGCGATGATCGCGTCGCTCTCCTCTTCGGAATAGGCATATACCTCAGTTATGGAACCATCCTTTTCACGAATATTGATTTTCGCCACAGGGAAATGACCATTTTCATTCATGCGGGAGAAATACTCTTCCGCTTCCAATCCATGCCGGGTCAGACCCACCGCCACTTTTTGAATATCAGTAAAGAGATGTATCAATTTCAACACATTATCCATCGGTATCGGCTGAGAATCAGCAGTACGGACTTCAATATCATCACAACCCAGTTCAATAAGGTATCTGTCTAGCTGTTCTTCGGTATCGATATAAGATTCCTTTTTCTTGCGCCTTACCTTGAACAACGGAGGATTGGCTATATAAACGAAACCTGCCTCGATCAGAGCTTTCATCTGACGATAAAAGAACGTCAACAGCAAAGTACGGATATGCGAACCGTCAACATCGGCGTCCGTCATTATTACAACGCGATGGTAACGCGCCTTTGTTACGTCAAAATCATCATCGCCCACGCCGCAGCCAACGGCCGCGACCAGGGATTGTATCTCTTTGTTCTGCAGTATTTTGTCAATTCTCGCCTTTTCCACGTTAAGCAGTTTGCCTCGGATCGGCAGAATAGCCTGAAACGAACTGTCGCGTCCCTGCTTGGCGGAACCACCCGCCGAATCCCCTTCGACGATATACAATTCAGATTTGGTAGGATCTTTTTCAGAGCAGTCGGAAAGTTTTCCCGGCAGTGAGAAGCCTTCCAGCGCACCTTTACGCTGTACCAGTTCACGCGCCTTGCGGGCGGCTTCACGGGCACGGGCAGCGGTCAAAGCCTTGCTTATTACTTCTTTAGCGGTCTGGGGGTTTTCCTCAAGAAATTCGCTCAGTCCCTCATTCACAACCGATTCGACAATACCACGGACTTCACCGTTACCCAGTTTAGTCTTGGTCTGTCCTTCGAACTGCGGGTTGGGTATTTTCACGCTTATAACTGCGGTGAGACCTTCGCGCACATCATTACCGGTCATGGCTTTATCGCCTTTGAGCAAATTACCGGACTTGGCATAAGCATTGATGGTACGTGTCAGCGCCGCCTGAAATCCACTCAGGTGGGTACCGCCTTCAAAAGTATTGATATTATTGGCATAGCTGAAAATATTTTCACTGTAGCCGTCATTATACTGCATCGCCAGCTCGACATTGATACCATCTTTTTCGCGTTCCATATAAATGACTTGTGGATTCAATGCCTGCTTATTAGTATTCAAATGACTTACAAACTCACTGATTCCGCCTTCATAAAAGAATTTTTCAGTGCGTCCTTCATTGCCGTCGATAATACGTTCATCAGTGAGTGAAATCTTCACTCCCCGATTAAGAAATGCCAGTTCGCGCAGGCGGTTCGCAAGAATATCCCACACAAAAGTGGTATTGGAAAATATCTGCGAATCCGGCTTAAAAGTTACAGTCGTACCTTTTTTGTCTGTACTCCCGATCTGCTCCAGAGGCACAACCGTGTCTCCGCGCTCAAAGCGGATACGGTATATACCGCCATCACGATGCACTGTCACTTCCAGCCATTCGCTTAGAGCATTCACGCAGGAAACGCCCACCCCGTGAAGTCCTCCGGAAACCTTATAGGCGTCATTATCAAATTTACCTCCGGCATGAAGCACGGTCATCACCACTTCCACCGCCGGTTTACCTTCGCCCTCATGCATATCCACCGGAATACCGCGACCATTATCCGCCACTGTAACGCTTCCGTCCGGGTTTATGATAACATCTACTCTGGAAGCATAACCGGCCATGGCCTCGTCAATACTGTTATCGACCGTTTCATAAACAAGGTGATGCAGTCCGCGCTGTCCGGTATCTCCGATATACATGCCGGGACGCTTACGGACAGCCTGCAATCCTTCAAGCACGGTGATTTTACTTGCACCGTAATCCTGATTTCCACCGGAAAAATGCGCATTGTTTTCGATTTCAGACATAGGCTGCTCCTGTAAAGTAATATATATATAATTAAAACATAATAGCCGATCCCCCACCGTCAGACACGGGAGTTTTCCACCTTGTAAATCTATCATGCCACCAGACTTTTTTCAAAGCTTTTTCGCTTTATTTTTCACTTATAAAATCATCATGCAAGCATGATGACGCCGGCAAAGCCTCAACAACTCTCACGTGCAATCAATTCAAATGGACAGTATCTGACAAAATTAGTGGCATCCGGCCTGCAAACATCGGCAAAAGCTTTTATGCATTCACGTCCATTTGCGGAATTATTGATTTCGACAGTAGTGAGCGCTGGTCTTATAACAGCGCCGGCAGGAATATTATCAACGCCCATCACCGCTATATCATCAGGAACTCTACGATGCAATTCACGCTCAAGTATTTGTATTATTCTAATAGCCATATCGTCATTAAAGCAATAAATCGCGTCATTCTCATCGGCGATATTCCCCAATTGTCGAACTAACGCCACATTGTCGTCAAAAGAATAATGCGAATGTCTCAAACCACGTTCAGACGCCGCCTGAGAAAACAGCTGGAGACGCGCATCGCCAAGCTCTGAGCCTTTAAACAAAAAAACGCTCGCTACTTTATCAAACCCTTTGACGGCAAAATAATCCGCCACCATTGCAGCCACAGCCGATTCATCACAATAATAGCATGGGAAACATGCGCTTAAATCACCGTAAATATTCGGTCCATAATACATAAAAGGAATCTGCTGGGCACTAAGTGATTTACGGGCGAACATACAATTACTCATGCCCCTGAAAAAAATAACACCGGCAAGATCAGGATAGATGAGTTTCAGGTCAGAGACGTTTGCCCGAAAATCATCAATTTCTATAATCAACGGTTCATAAGGCAAATCACTCTGGTTGGACTCGGACAAGGCTCCCAGAAAAAAATCAAAGTAATCAACACGAGACAGCTCCCCCACTCGTTCCAGATTAGGTACGATCAATATCTTCGCTTTTCTGACGCGCGGAGCAACAAAAGTACCAATCCCATGCTTACGGTAAATAACGTTCTCGGCTATCAGATTCTTCAATGCCTTGCGCACCGTTCCGATACTGGCTTGATATTCATCCGCCAACTGCTGCTCGGAAGGAAGCTTGCAATGACGCTGCAATCTATTTTCCGCTATATAATTTTTCAGCCGAAGTTCTATCTGCCTATATATCGGCAAGTTTTTATCTATGGACAACAGTGTCATTGTTATTCCCCCTGTCAAAGTTTTACCTCAACATAATCCGCTTGACGGCAAAAGTCAATACTCATATACATGAGTACAGGTAATAATCTCTTATGAATTCAAGATTTGATACATAAGCAAAACAGAAAAAATCCCCCCAGTGCACCAATACCCAACTCAAAAAATTCAACTTCAAATTTCAAAGATTTTAGTTTTTTACTCAAATCAATCTTGACTTTTTAAAAACCATGACATATACTCCTATACAGGAGTACATCATAATCAAAAAGACAACAATTGCTAACGGAGATAATTCTATGAATAAAAAATTTTCAGCATACAATATAAAGGAGTTGGGAGAACGTCCCAAATGGTGGAGGGTACGCCCCGAAGAAATAAATCAGCAGATGCAAAATCTGCGTCGCGGGCAAACTGAAGTGTTATGTCAGACCGCAGGAGATCATCCGCTATGGGCAGTTACTTATAATGCCGGAGAAAAAATTAAACAAACAGTAAATTGGTCGGCGGCGGGCAGTTCATCCAAACCGGATAAGTTCAAAACCAGTGGTTATGAACGTCAAACCGTAGTAATCTGCGCCGGTCTGCATGGCGCCGAACCCGAAGGCGTAGTAGCGGCACTTAACCTTATCAGTCTGATGGAAAATGGAATAGACTTACGCGGCATAAAACATGAAAACTTGTCTGTGCTGCTGGAAAACTATACTGTAGTAATCATGCCTTGCGTAAACATGGACGGAAGAAGCATCTGCCCGGATCATCTGCGCGGAGCAACATATGAACAGTTTAGAACCGCGTCTCAGGGAATGTGGAACAACGGCAATTATATAAACTGGCAGGAATCCAAGGAGTATTTCCCGCTACCGCTTGACGAGGTGGCGTTTCCCGGCGGCTATCCCAATAGCGACGGCTTCAACATCATGCATGACTGCGCTCCCGGATGCCTGAAGACTGCTGAAGCCACGGCAATTCTGTCTCTAAATGAACACAAACAAACAGATTTATTTCTCAATCTTCATTCTTGTGAAGCCTCACCTGTACTACTTCCCCCCAGTCAATTCAACTACGGCGCACATGTAGAACGAGGCAATCAACTGCACCGCAAACTTATGCAAGCGTTTAAATCCCGCAAACTCATCAACCAGGGACAACAGCCCTGGAGCCCAAACAGCTACGTCATCAACCTGAACACTGCGGTAACCATGTGTAGCGGCGCGCTCGCACTAACCTACGAATCAACGGTTACAGACAAATGGACCTTTGACCAAATCCTGGAGATGCACTATATTCTATTTGAGACAGTTCTTGAAGACGGATTAGAAAAAAGTTTTTCTCCGCGCTCGGAGATTGTTAAAGCGAAAATAAAGCAAGGAGTGGCAGCAGAATGAAAAAATCAACAGACAAAACAAATTTCACACTCATCGAACTCCTCGTAGTGATAGCCATCATCGCAATCCTGGCAAGCATGATGCTTCCTGCGCTAGGACGTGCCAGAGATGTAGCAAAAAGTATCAGTTGT
>JAFGXT010000030.1 GCA_016936495.1 Victivallales bacterium | reverse complement strand
GAACCGCTGAAATCGAATCGTCTGGCTGATTTTTCAGCCATAAATTTAAACAAGAACGGAATCCGGAAAATGTTTCACGGATTCAGGATTACTTTTATCAGTAAAAAACAACAAACAGCCGGAACTTATTCCGGCTGTTTGTTGCAGAATTCCTTAAATGTTTTCCTGAGATAAACACGTTTTTTATCATATTCATATTCAGCCAACCATAGCTGTAATGAATATCAGGTTATACACATATCCCTTCAGCCCATTCATTACAGCAGGCAATATTGATCATGTATGATTTTGTTTTTCTGTCTGTGCCGTTACAATCTCCGGTATTTAAACACAATTTTATAAAATATAAGCAAACAAATTTGATTTTTGCGATACAGGCGGTATTCTACTAGATTGAAGAAGAGAACATGTTCTGAATTATATAGAAGAGGGAACTTATGGTAAGGCTTTCAGGAATTGCGGCAACCGTGTTTTGCGCTTTGCTGTTTTGGGGATGCCAGTCTTCTGATGACGCGGCGGAAAGACGTGCGGAAAAAGCCCGTGAACATTTTGAAGCGCTGAGTAAACGCGGCATCAATACCAGTAAGGAATATACCCTGCCTGAATGTATCAATGACGCTTTGCAGCACAATTTGGATTTAAAGGTTGAAGAGCTTCAGAAGGCTGTGGCCGAAGAACATAAGACCGCCGCCCTTTTGGGGATGTTGCCAAAACTTACTTACCAGTACGATATAAAAAGCAGAAGCAATGAACCAGGTTCCACCTCTATTGACCTTAAAACTGATGAAGTCAGTCTTCAGACCAGCCGTTCATCTAAAAAAGTGGAAAGCACTAATAACTTTAATCTCGCCCTGAGCGTTCTCGACTTTGGGTTGGCATATTTTAATTCGGTTCAGGCTCAGGACAGTATCGTTCTGGCTGATACCCAGACCAAACGCGTGGCGCAAAATCTGTCATATGAAGTAGCAAAAGCATATTTTGAGGTGGCGTCCATCCAGAACGCAATATATGCCACCGAGGAACTATTGCAAAAATGCAAAGATCTACAGACTGTTTTTAAGAATCTGGAGGATTCCCGTGCGCTGTCGAGACAACGTATCCTTCAGGAAAGGAGACGCTTTGTAAATCTCGAAAAAAGCCTGATGTTTTACCGGAGAAATTACGAAACTTCATGCATTCGGCTCCGCTCGCTCATGGGTTACCTGCCGCTACAGTCGATACGGGTGGACACATCATTGCTTGCCTTTATGAATGTCCACAATGTGCCCGATGTGCAACTTCTCGAGGAACTTGCCCTGAAAAAACGTCCGGAACTGAGTCAATTGGATATTCAAGCCCACATCAACACCGTAGAAGTGCGTAAATCCATTGTCAAAATGATGCCCAACGTTAATCTGTTTACTGACTGGATACACAGTTCCAACCCTTTCCTGTATAATCAAAGCTGGTGGGAATTAGGTATTCGCGCTTCATACGAGCTGCTCAAACTTCCCTCCAAGATAATGACCACTTCCGCCAATATCAGACAAGGCGAAGTAATTGAAATGCGTACTAAAGCTTTGTCTATCGCAGTGATGGCGCAGGTTAGAATAGCATACGCCAACCTTATGGAAAGCAAAAACATCTACGAATTTCGGGAAAAAACCAGCAGTGTATATCGTCAGCATCTGGATATGGCAAGAAAAGCTTTCCAATCCGGTGGCGGCGCTATGGCTAGATTTGAACTTGACCGTCTTGAACTTGAAGCGGCTGAAAGAGATATCCTCAGAACTCAGGCGCTCGCCGATTGCTACCTGGCTTATTACAGATTGCTTAATACCGTCGGCGTCAGCTCATTCGAGGGCGTGGAAACTCAGAAAAAAGTGACTCAGACTGCCGCTTTAAGTATAGATTGATGGAAATTTAATTATATTAATTCTTGAGAGGTCTCATGATAAGAAAATTTTTTATACCAATAGCGATAATATGCGCTGTATCCATGTTTTCCGGCTGTCAGACAGAGCAGGATTACCGCGACAAACGCAGCCAGTCCGCGCGGGATGGCTACTATCATATAGCCAGACAGTACATGCCACAGGGTAAAAAATTCACATTGGTGGAATGTATTGGCGAAGCCTTGAAAAACAACCTCGACCTGCAAGTGTATGAACTGCGGGAACGTATCGAAAATGAACGCAAGACTGCTGCCGTTCTCGGCATGCTGCCTGAAGTTACTCTTGGCTATGATATTACCGCCAGAGATAACGAACCCGGCTCCAGCAGTTATAATATCTTTACCGGACAAGAAAGCCTTACCCCGAGCAAAAGTTCGCAAAAAACCCAGTCGATGCAAAGTATTGACATGGCTCTGAGTGTGATCGACTTCGGCCTGGCTTACTTTAATTCCGTTCAAGCTCAGGATAAACGCTTGATCGTTCATGAACAGAAAAAGCGCGTGGCTCAGAACTTGATATTCAAGGTGGTTCAGAAATACCTTGAAGTCGCTGCCGCTCAACATGCCATCAACGCCACCAATGCCATGCTTAATCGAACCGGAAAAATCGAAGCCATTTTAAAAGATCTTCAGGATTCTAAAGAGCTTTCCCGCCTGCGTATACTTGACGAACAGAAACGCTTTATCGGTCTTGAAAAACGTCTGATGCGCTATCAGCTCAACTATGAAAATTCCTGCATTGAATTGAAAGCCTTGATGGGATATACTCCCAACAGCATGATTGTTGTCGATGACAATTTCCTTAACGAACTCAGTGAATTCGAATTGCCGAACGTAAGAACGCTCGAACAGATTGCTCTGCGCGAACGCCCCGAATTATATGAGGTTGATTATGAACAGCATATCAGTGACGTCGAAGCACGCAAAGCGATTGTGAAAATGTTCCCGCAGGTAAGGATATTTGCAGATTATAAAGACAGTTCGAACAAATATCTTTACAACAGCCGCTGGTGGACGCTTGGCATGAAGATGGCTTACGATATGTTGAGCATCCCCGGTCACGTGTTTGAATACAGACAAAGCAGTAAGACCTCCGATGCCCTTGAGCACAAGACCATGGCGCTCTCTCTCGCGATCATGAGTCAGGTGCATATTGCTTATGCCAGCATTCTTGAGGCAAAAAATATCTATGAACTGGACAACAGAGTTTACCAGTCCTACTACGAACAACTTAAAGTTATCAGACAGATCTACGATTCAGGCGAAGATTTCTCAAAACTCGAACTTGACAGCTTGGAGCTTGAGACTGCGGACGTGAGCATTAATCGCGCGTTCTCTCTCAGCAGTTACTATTTGGCATATTACCGTTTGCTCAACACTATAGGGCTTGACTCATTTGACAAGCAACTTCTTGACCGTAAAGTAAAAAACATCGAGCAGACTTCAGCGAAAAAAAAAGTAGATCTGGCAGTCAAGTGATTGTCGGATTTGAGCCGGATGTATAGATAATCCACAAAATAACGGGGGAATTATGAAAAAGATTCTATTTGCCGGTGTATCTGTTTTTACTCTTGTATGTTCTGTGTTCGCGGCTCCTGAAAAACAGCCGACTATCGCGATCCTGCCATTTAAAGTGGGAGCTAATACTTCAATCAGCGAAATCGGTCAAGTACGCATCACACGTGAAATCGTGGAAAATGAATTCACCAATCAACTTACTGAATTTCTGGTCAGATCAAGAAAATTCAATGTCCTGAACCGTACCGACATCAACCGGATCATGGACGAAAACAAGCTCACCGAATCAGAATGGGCTCAGCCGGGACAGGAACAGCGTGTGGGAAAACTGCTGGTGGCTGACTATCTGGTTACCGGCAACATCAACCGTCTGGAATTCAATCTTATCAAACAGAATATAAAAATAACCGGCGAAACAGCTCCTCGCCTGGTCGCCACCTTTAAAACACAATACCGGATCACCGAAGTCGCGACAGGAAAAGTAGTGGCTGCCGGACAGATCACGGAAGTCCTGAGAAGCGCCGACGTAAGACGTGAGATTCCTGCACAGGAACGCCGGGACTGGACGATGTCCGACTATAAGGATATGCTGTTCAACAAGGCGGCAGTTCGCGTGGGTAATGATGTTCTGGCGGGTATTTATCCGGTTAAGATAGCATCTGTTGACGGCTCTGAAGTAATCATTAATCGCGGCGATGGCGCAGGAATTGCCCCGGGACAGATATATTTAGTTTTTAATGTCGGCGAAGCGGTAATTGATCCTGACACTGGTGAAAACCTGGGCTCAGCGGAGAAAAAGATCGCCGAAATAAGCGTAACCGCCGTCAATCCTAAATTCAGTAAAGCAAAAATAATTTCCCAGACTGGCGAAGTTCAAAGCGGTGCGGTGTGCCGTCTAAAAGCGGACGTTAAGCAGGAAGCGGCTCCGGCCTATCCCCGTGCTACTCCGGGCTGGTAGACAGTAACATTTTTATATGAAATATTCAGTATATCTGCTCTGCCCGTTGATTGCTTTTTCTATATGTGGCTGTTCTTCCATCATAGACGCTCACAAACAAAAAATGACGATGATGGAGATGTATGATTCGGGCAATTTCACTTCCGCCTCGGAATATGTAAATGAAAAAGCGGAAAGCCACAGTGGAACCGGCGATCAGGTGATGTGGGCTCTTGAAGCCGGAACCATTGACTTTGACGCCGGAAATTATGAGCAAAGCCTGAAGCATCTGGAACAGGCGGAGCAACTTATTAAGGACTTTGACCGGCGTGCGGAGATAAGTTTCCGGGACGCAGGCGCTGAAGCGGGTTCGGCACTCACCAATTTGAATGCGCTGCCATACCGTGGCTTTTGTTATGATCGTATTCTTTTGAATTCATATAAAGCACTGGCGTATTTCGCGCTGAACAAGCCTTCCGCCGCCATGGTGGAGTTGCGCCGGATGAGATATACCCAGCAGGAAGTCTATCGCGAATTTGAGCAGCAGATAGAGCAGCAACGTAAAGAAATAGAGCGGCAACAGGCGGAAAATCGCCAAAAAAGCGCCAAGGCGGGACAGCAGGAAAGCGGGGAAGTGTCTTTCGACGCCATCCGCCAGAGCAAGCAGGTGGCGGCGGTCATCAAAGACCTTGAAGTAAGGTCGGAAAACACCTATGGCGCGTTGATGAATCCTTTTGCCACCTACATGTCTGCGCTGGGATTTCTGTATCAGGGTAATTACGGCGAGGCCGTGGTGGATTTTCGAAATCTTTATCGGATGAACAAAAACAATCCGCTTACAAACCGCGATTATGTAAGTGTCGCCACGCGCCTGGGCGGAGAACGTCTGCCGGAGGAGCTGGCACAGGTCAAGCCGTTGGATTATCCGCTTGACCGTAATATTGTTTTTGTGATATTTGCCAACGGGCGCGGTCCGGCGCTGATTCAGGAAAAATTCTGGCTGATATTGCCATGGGTCGGATATACCGGATTGGCGTTTCCACGTTATGAATACTATAAAGCATTTTTTCAAAAGCTGGAGATATGTGGCGGAAACAGTTCTCAGCCAGTTAACACCTTGTTGCTTGCGGATATGAACAAAGTCGCGTCTCAGGAGTACAAACAGCGTCTGCCGGTGATGATTACCCGTATAGTCATATCGTATCTTACCAAAGAAGTAGCCAGTCTGGCTATTACTCAAGTCGCGGCGGCTGGTGATCCCTGGGTTCAGTTGGGCGCGTATGCCGCCACCGGGGTTTATAAATATTTGTTCAACACTGCCGATACCCGCTGCTGGGAGACCTTGCCGGGACAATATCAGCTTGCACATATACCGATTCCGCCTGATCGCAAACTGTCCATCACTCCGGTTCCGCAAACAAGCGTGGCAAAATCTTTCGAAGTGCAATTGAAAAATGACACAAGGTTCGCTATTGTCTATGTAAGAGCAATAGAGGCCGGTGCTTTTACTTATAAAACATTTGAATTCAATCAGGAGAACTGATCTTATGAAAAAGTTGGCTTATGTGTTGTCCGCCGCCGTGCTGTGCGGAGTCGTCTCCGGTTGTCAAAATACCGTAAATACCGCAGAGAATGCCGAAAAATCCATGCGTGTGAATTACATCGCCAGCAAGAATGTCTCCACTGACAGTTTTATTCGCGACCGTATCGCCATTGAGGGCATAAACAAGGCGAATGCTCCCGGTGGACTACTGATGATACAGGCGACATTGCGCAGTACTCGAACAGGCTTCTGGTCAGAGACCTGGAGTTCCATGACTGGAGCCAATCCCTATAAAATCGAGTACAAAATCGACTGGCTTGATGAAAACGGCATGTACGTGGACACTCCAGCAAGCATATGGAAAGAAATCGAATTCATTCCCGGCGAAACCAAAAGGATACAGGCTGTATCTCCCAATGCGCGATGCCGGGACTTTGTCATAAATCTTAAAGAGTACGGAAAATAATTACCAAAAAAGGGGCTGAATCATGAAAATAAATAAAATTGCTATGGTCGCGGCACTTGCCGGAAGCGGACTTTTAATTACCGGATGCGGTTCAAGTCCGACACGTATCGATCCAAAATCCAACCAGGGACTGACCACCGTAGACGACCTGAATTTCAAAGACTATCAGGACGCCGCGGAATCTCTGATCAATGACATTCTGCGTTCCGGAGAGCTTAAACGCGCCGATGGCAGAAAGACCGTCATGATGATCAGTACAGTGAAGAACTCCACCTATCAGCATATTCAGACTAATCTGCTGACGGACAAGATCAGACTGGCGGTATTGCGTTCCGGTCAGGCGGTAACCACAACCGCGGTAGGCGCTGATGGTCCTTCCGACAAAGCCACCCGGCAGGTGCGAAAGCTTCAGGATGACCCGATGTTCAATCAACAGACGGTGCAGCAGGATGGCACGGTCATTGCCCCGGATATGAGTTTGGCTGGCGAGATAATCCAGAAGAAAACAACTCAGGGTAGAACTTCTGAATCATACTTTTATATACATATGACCTTGACCGATCTCAAGACCGGACTGGCTGTATGGGAAGGTGAAAAAGAAGTGGCAAAACAGGAAACAAAACCGGTCTTCGGTTGGTAAGCTTATAACGCGTGACATGGCGATTTTACGCTATGTCCCTTAAGTGTAATAACGAGAAGTAAAATTATGAATATATCAAGTGAAAGTCTGGTTCTTGCCGATATTCTGCCCACACGATTATGCTTTAATCAAGTAGTCGAAGGAAGCCTGGAATTGAGAGATTCTTTTATGCCGGGCGGGAATGTATATATCGAAGGCCATGATTATAAGGTGGATTATATATCAGGAACGATTGTTCGCACCTCTCAATCCCGTATTCCCGATTATTCAAAACATATTTTATACGGGAAAAAAGAATTTGATCATACCCGGTTTCCCAACGATGATCTGACTAATCATAAATGGTTTGTATGGGCTGATTACCGAACTGAGAACGGAATGCCATTGGCTGTAACCAATGACCAAAGCCAGTATTTAACTCAGACCAGGAAGCGGCTTGAAGCCGGAGGACCGTTTAAGCTCATCAGTTATGGCGACAGTATAACCGCTGGATGTGATGTTTCGGATCAAAGTTTGACATTTACCCATTTATATACGGATTATCTTGGTCGACAATTCCCATCGGCTCAAATAACGCATTGTGACATTTCCATACCGGGACAGTCATCACGTGAAGGATTAGCCTGGTTTGATCAAAAACCAGAGGGAAGAAACTCCACCCCCCCGTTGGGCATGATACCGGATCCGGATTTGATTATCGTGGGTTTTGGAATGAATGATCATAATAAAGGGTGTAACAAGCCGGAGCAAACCAAATCAAATCTCATGGAACTGGTTGAATTAATAAGAAACCGAAAGGGCGCCGAAGTAATTTTATTTTCAACTTTTCGGCCTCATGACGATTGGTATTACAGTACACATTGTATAGAAAAGTTTGCTGACGTCATAAAGCAGGCGGCAATTGAATCACAATGCGCTTACGTTAATGTTTATGACACCTGGAAAAAGGTTCTGGAACGTAAAGACCAGTCGTCTCTGCTGGCTAACAATATTAATCATCCTAATTATTTCGGACACTGGTTGTATGAACAGGCATTCGAGGCGATGAAATTTTGAGTATAACTGATTGAACTATTTTTTACAATCGAGTTTAGTAGCGTGGCTGGATTGATTGGTTTTGCTTTCTGTAAATTGAAAAATGCACCCTCCGTAAGGAGTATATGCATTTAGTTTTACAAATCACAGCGAGCGAGATGGAAAAAGTATAAATTAACGTATGATCCGGACGGGCAGATATTGCCTGTCCGGATTTTTTGCGCCTGGAGGCGTACAAAAACACGACAAAATCATAATTTCACTTGAAGATTTTACTGTCCGGTGATATATGTACGGATGAAGACGGAATTGAAAAAATTAACCAAACAGCATACTACTGCAATCAGTCGAAGACTTATAGTGGAGAGGGGATTATGAATATAGCTTTTCCTATGCAGTACACCGAAAATTTTCTTTGTGACAAAGACCCGGAAACAGTACGCCATGCCGCCCGTCAGACCATAAATAAACTTTCATGGTCGATAATTAGCGAAACAGATGACGGTATATGTGTCTGCCCGCGCTCACAAAAAATACTCACATGGAAGAAAGATTTCCATATTGATTTATCACTGGACGGTTTTGTTCAGATAACCAGTCAATGCCAGTCGCTGGATTGGAGCATAAACCGTAATAATGTGAAGACCTTCCTGAACAAAATGGAAGAACTCGTATAACCCGTGCTTATACACTTTTTATAAATACAATATCTACGGAGAAAATTTCAATATGCAAAGAGAAAACATTGAATGGGCTCAGTTCCGCTGGAACAATACTCATGACGTTACGTTGCCCCGCGTCCTGCTGATCGGTGATTCCATCGTGGTAGGTTATAATGAATTTGTCGCCAAAGCCCTGGAAGGCAAAGTCAATGTGGCTTTTTACTCCACATCCAAATGCGTTGGAGACCCGGCAATAATCAAGGAACTCACTTGTGCTCTGGATAATTATGATTTCAGGCTTGTTCATTTTAATAACGGATTGCATGGCTTTACCAATACGGAAGAGGAATACGGCAAGTTTCTGGCGAAATATACCGATAAACTGGAAAAACTCGCTCCCGATTCTCAGCTGGTCTGGGCAATGTCCACCCCTATAACCGAAGTCGGCAATCCCGCCACGATGGATGTGGATAAAAATGACCGGGTTCTGGAAAGAAACCGGCTGGCAGCGGAAATCATGTCGCAAAGGGGCATTCCGGTAAATGACCTGTACAGCCTTATCGCCGACCGTCAGAGCGAATTCAGTTCCGGGGACGGCTATCATTATAATGAAGCCGGCAGAAAATATCTGGGCGAACACGTCGCGGAAGTGATAAGTGAAATCCTTGAACTGAACGACTGAAGTAATTAGTAAAGCAGACTAAAAAAAACGCATCTGAATTATTCAGATGCGTTTTTTATTAAATAAGACCGGCGAAAGTCTCTGCCGTAATATTTTTTCTTACGCATCGCTTCGCCCGCTCAGAAAAAATATTACTGACATGTCAAACTTTAGCGAGTTGCAACAAGTAGCAACTTAAATACATTTCGGCTTCGCCGACCAGCGACCCGGCGCTGGATCCCGTCCCGGCACTGCCGGTTGAGCTTGTATTGCTTCGCTGATTTTTATTTTTTTATTGTTTAATCCGCCAGTCGAGCGCGCCGACCGGACATTCTTCGATACACGCCCCGCACTCAGCGCATGAATCCGGCAGGACATTGCCGAACAATGGTTCGACACTGGTGGCAAATCCACGATTCTTTTGACTGAGCAGGTTTTTATTGACGACTTCCGAACATATTTTCACGCATATTCCGCATTTAATACACTTCATGCGATCTTGAATAATAACCGGGTGCCGATTGTCATAACCATTGAAAAGTCTTTCGCCTTTGAATAATTCAGGATCGGCGCCATACTCTTCAGAATGCTTTTTGAGTTTACATTCGCCTTTGGCCGTACAACTGCATTCGATACAGCGTTCGCCTTCAGCTTTAATCTCTTCCGGTGTAAAAGTAAAAGCCACTTCTTTAAAAGTTGAAATGCGTTCTTTAATCGGGATAAGACGCTGTTCGACGCGTTCGTCATTGGACACGTCATTACGCAAATATACCAGATCTTCCGGCGCCAGACTGCGCCAGTGTCCACGGGATACGTTTACAACATACGGGGCTTTGTAGTCCTCGCCACTGAGTTTACCGTTGATGCCCAGAGCAATGATACGTCCGCCAGCGACGCCCTCGACCACGGTGGCGGCTCCGGTAACACAATCACCGGCGGCAAAAACATTACCTTCCATGACATAGGTGTGCTCACATACGTCCAGATCGCCCCAGCGGTTGACTGCCAGTCCCGGAGGTGCGTCGGTCTTCTGTCCGATAGCCGCGATCACGGTGTCGGCTTCGACGTCGAACTCTGAACCGGCAATGACCACCGGACGTCTTCTGCCGGAGGCGTCGGGTTCGCCCAGTTCCATTCTCTGGCAAGTAAGTACAAGTTTGCCGTTCGCGCTACGGGCGAGTTTCAGTGGAGCTACAAGGAACTCAAATTTAACGCCTTCTTCGCGAGCTTCATGTATTTCTATTTTTTCAGCCGGCATTTCCAATTCGGTACGGCGGTAGAAGCAGGTAACGTCATTACTGCCCAGACGAACCGAAGTTCTGACACAGTCCATGGCGGTATTGCCGCCGCCGACGACGATGGTTTTGCCTGGATTTTCGCCGCTCCAGTCATTACGGGCTATCTTCTCCAGGAACTCAATACCGAGAGTGGCGAGTTCATCGCCTTCGCATCGCATTGAACTGGGTTTCCAGCAACCAATGGTAACGGCGACGGCGTCAAAATCTTTCTTGAGTTCATCCATATGGAGATCGCCGCCCAGTCTGCGGTTGCACTCTATTTCTATGCCCATTTTTTCAAAATGAGCTATTTCTTTATCCAATATAGACTTTGGCAGGCGGTATTCTGGAATACCATAGCGCAACATGCCACCGGCTTTCGGCATCTTTTCAAAGACCTTGACCGCATAGCCCATGCGACGCAGATAGTAGGCGGTGGACAATCCGGCGGGACCGGCGCCGACTACGCCGACTTTTTTACCGTTAGGCGCAGGCAATTCTTCCATATAATCTTCAAAATGCAAATCAGCGGCAAGGCGTTTTACGTCATTGATCGCCACGGGCTTGCCGGACACATTTTTACGGCAATCTTTTTCGCAGAAACGCGGGCATACCCGACCGATGGACATGGGTAGCGGAATGCGTTCTTTAATGATCTTCAGAGCTTCAAGAAAATCACCTTTTTTGCCCGCGCGGACGTATTCTTCCACGCTGGCATGCGCCGGACACGCGATAGTACAAGGAGCTT
>JAFGXT010000325.1 GCA_016936495.1 Victivallales bacterium | reverse complement strand
TTAAGAAAAAACCATCAAATTGTGTGCCGATTGATAAACTCTTTGAATAATTCTCAAAAACTTAATATGCTTGCTTTTCCCAAATAGTTTAAATGAATTGTCAAAACGTGCATTGATCACAACTCATATTACTTCTATTTTTGGTGGAGTATTGAGTTGCATTTTTGCACATTTCTTTTGATAATAATTTAATTCTATGAAGAAATCTAACAAAATAATTTTTTGGGTGCTTGGACTAATTTTTTATTCAGTAAATATTCATGCAAGCACCAACGATAAAAAGCCTAACATCCTTTTTATTGCCATCGATGACCTTAGACCGGAACTTGGATGTTACGGAAAAGACTACATCCATTCGCCTAACATTGATAAGTTGGCATCAAGCGGATATCTTTTTAACCAAGCGTATTGCCAGGTGCCGGTATGTGGAGCTTCCAGAGCAAGTATTTTGACAGGAATGCTCCCCACGCAAAACAGGTTTCTCAGTTACCATTCACGGATGGATGAAGATGCGCCCGGATTCACCACCTTGCCAATGCATTTTAAAAACAACGGTTATTATACTGTGAACATCGGTAAGGTGTCGCATTTTCCCGATGATCAGGACCATTCATGGAGTGAACCTCCCAAGAGACCCGACTGGGAAAAATTGCCCGACGGATCATGGTCCACAGAAGGTTGGCACGATTATCTAACCGAAAAAAATGTGGCGATCACTAAAACGGATACAAGAGGTTTTGGGCCACCCTACGAGAAGGCGAATGTTCCTGATTCTGCTTATTCCGACGGGAAAAGCATCGAAATGGCAAAAAGAAAGCTTCGGGAGCTAAAGGAATTGGAGCAGCCATTCTTTTTTGCCTTAGGGATGCTAAAACCACACCTGCCGTTTAACGCCCCTTCAAAATATTGGGACCTCTATGATGAAGAACGGATTAAAATGGCGCCCAATCCTTACCTGCCCGTGAATGTTCCGCAGGAAGGGATTAATAACTTTGGAGAGTTGAGATCGTATACAGGAGTTCCTAAACAAGGGCCGGTTTCTGATAGTATGGCCCACAATCTGGTACACGGATACTATGCGTGTGTAAGTTATACAGATGCGCTCATTGGCGATTTTCTGAATGAACTGGATAAGTTGGGATTAACAGAAAATACCATTATTATTTTATGGAGCGACCACGGATTTTTCCTGGGTGAACACGGTTTCTGGTGCAAACATGCATTGTATGAACTGGCAACCAGGGTTCCTATGATTGTAAAACTACCAGGAGTCAAGTCACATCATGAAATAAATACCATTGTCGAACTTGTCGATATCTATCCTACACTTTGCGAATTGACAGTTATACCATTGCCTGAACACTTGCAGGGAAAAAGTTTTATAAAAGCGTTTGAAAATCCTGATTATCAGCACAGAAGTTTTGCTTATTCTCGCTTTGAATCAGGAGAAAGCATCAAGAAAAACGGGAAAAGGTATTCACAGTATTTTACAAATGACGGTGTATTAAATTCCGAAATGTTATATGATCATGAAAAGGATCCGGCTGAAAATGTGAATGTTGTGGATCAAATACTGTACAGAGCTGAAGTTGGAAAATATTCAAGTATAATTGACAGTATCAGAAATAATCACCAGCATGAATAAGCTATTTGGGGGTTCGCTTATAATTAAAAAATAAATTAAATCCGGATGAAAAAAGTAAAAATAGCACTATCGTTAGCGTTAGCTGCCTTTACTCTTTGTCATACAAATGGACAGTCGCAAAATGAAAAACCTAACCTTGTTTTTGTTTTTTCCGACCAACACTCATACGACATGCTTGGCAGCTATGGAAATAAGGATATTATTACGCCCAATCTCGATGCATTTGCAGCCGAAGGCGTTCGCTTCAATAACTGTGTTTCCACTGCACCGGTTTGTACTCCCTATCGCGGTATGCTGCTGAGCGGCCAACACCCCCTGAGAAACGGGGCACTTATGAATGACTTTCGCATGGAAGCCGGTAACGGAGACTACTTCGCGGAAGTCATGCGTGACAGTGGCTATGCCTGCGGCTACTTCGGCAAGTGGCATCTGTATGGGGGAAACCGGAACAGACCTATTCCGGAAGGACCATACCGTTATGGCTTTGATGCCAAATTCCTTTCCAACAACTGTACGCTTCTTTATGATGAGGAGCGGTCCTATTACTGGGATGAAGATGGAAACAAGCAGCTCTTTGGCGTCTGGGAACCCGATGGACAGACCAAACAGGCCATGCAGTTCCTTGAAGACAATGCAAACAAACCGTTTGCCATGTTCCTCTCCTGGCATCCGCCGCACAATTGGGGCCAAGCGCATGAAGGCTATGACGCACCAGCAGAATTTCTCAATCTTTATAACCCGGACAAATTGACGCTTCGTCCGAATGTGGAGGACACACCGGAGATTCGCCGCATGTACCAGGGCCACATGGCCATGATCACCAACCTGGATCAGAACTTTGGCCAACTCATGCAGAAACTCCGTGAGCTTGAGCTGGAAGAGAATACCATCGTTGTCTTTACTTCTGACCACGGCGATCTGCTGATGTCCTATGGCCTAGGTCATAAGACTTTTCCGGAAGCACTGTCGTCACGTGTTCCACTGCTCATGCGCTGGCCTGGCAAACTCAATCCGCGAGAGAGCAACCTGCTATTCGGAACGCTCGACTTTATGCCTACCCTGCTTAGTATGATGGAGCTGGACATTCCCGCAAGGAACCAGGGCAGAAACCTCGTGGATGCAATCTATAATGAGCAGGATGACGCCGTT
>JAFGXT010000324.1 GCA_016936495.1 Victivallales bacterium | reverse complement strand
GCTTCATCGTGATATGCTCTTTTGGGTCGCTCCAGCCAATCGTCCGCTTAATCAGTTAAAAGCAATCTATGTCGATCGTTTTTTTCTGGTGCAGGAAAAATAAATATTTAAGGCTGGCTCTGCCCGCAACCCGTAAGGGAAATTTTGCGTTCCATTCAGATATGAATATATAAATATATAAATTGTGAAATAAAAAAATATTTTTGCTATTGACATCTGATGCATCCTGATGTATTATTTTTATATGACGGCATCAGGTTGCATCAGAAATAAAGGAATTTATTAAAGAGATGGCATTAGCAAAAAACAAGCGTATAAGTTCAAGTCAAGTGGCGCTGATACTTGAGAATGAGATCGCGAAAGGCAGACGGCTTCCCGGTGAACGCTTGAAAAGCACCCGGTTACTGGCTAACGATTACGGTGTCGGGCAGCGTGTCATTATATCCGCGCTGGATATTCTTCAGCGCAAAAAGTTGGTTTACCGCAAAGAGCGTTATGGGGTTTATGTAAACCATCCTTCGCGAACTCCTGATGTCAAAGAGGTCATGATTCTTTCATTCGGAGGTACTCCGCTGGATCAAGCCTATGTGAGAATGATATCGGAATTCATGTATTCTCCTGAAGTTGGAGAGAAATATGATTTCTTTGTCCGTTATATTCCGGGGAGAGACGCCAATCAGCGTTTTCAGGCAGAAATTGAACGTCTTGAGAAGTTCGGTTATCCGGATTGCGTCCTGATCGTCGGCTTGTATTTTACTCGAAAGGAAGTCGAACAGGTTTTACAGTTATCCTATCCTGCGCTTTTTTTGGGGCACTTCCTGGAAGAAGATTATCCTGATCTGACCTATAATCGCCTGGGCGGAGACTGTTTTACCCCGATGAAAACGTGCCTGGAATATGCCATGAGAAAAAATTACCGGACGGTAAGATTTTTTACAGACCGTTATTATCAGGATCGGGCGGTTTTTCAGCGGGTTTTGGCTGAGGCGGCGAGTTTTTCAAATGATCACAATATGTGCTTCAGTCATCAACCTGTTGGTGATCGCGACGAGGATCTGCCGGAATTATTCTCATCTGCCCTTGCTACGGACAAGAAGGACGGCAAGCTTGCCGAGCTGGTGGTCATATCCGGGGGTAATCCTGCCGCGTTGCTTCATGAACTTAAAGTCAAAGGAGTGGATAGCCATCATGATTTTGACCTTATATTTCTGGATACTCAGCATACTTCATTCTGTGAATATAAATATGTAAAAAGAAATATAAATAAATTCTATCATGAGATGAATAATGCTATAGATACGATCTGTTCCGGTAAAAATGTGTCATACGGAATTAAAGATATTGATTTAACCTCTGGAATTACAGGAGAATGATTTTATGAAAAAAAGTAACTTCACACTTGTAGAGCTCCTCGTGGTCATCGCTATCATCGCCATTCTTGCGAGTATGCTTTTGCCCGCCTTGAATAAGGCGCGGGAGCAGGCGAAAAAAATCAGTTGTACAAATAATATGAAAAATCTGTCTTTGGGTCTTCATAATTATGTGAATGATTTTGATGACTGGATGCCTCTGGTAAGATCGCCATATTATTCCGCCGATACATGGCGCTGGCGTGGACACATATGGGTTTACGGGATAAGCTTGTACCTGAAAACAGAACTTTGGCGCGGCGTCGGGCTCGAGCGTCCTTCTGAAGTATTTTTCTGTCCATCAGCACAAGAGGAGATCTTTTCCTCAACGGGTACTGAAGTTACAAGTTATACGTATCACGCGCATCTGGGGCAACCGGACTATTCTATTTCATATCACCCAAGAAAGCTGGGTAAATGTACTCGACCGACTGAATGCTCTGTCATCATAGACGGTAAAGCCAAAACCGCTGGAGCTCCTCGTTATGCATTTTCTAATATGACGGAGCTTATTGGTAATAATGGCGCGGACTTAAGGCACGGAAAAGGGTTTAATGCTTTATTCGCGGACGGGCATGCGGAGTGGATTTTCCCAGCTTCGCTGTCATCAAATTCAATAAAACGTTCATTTGGATGGTATGCTGTTCCCGGTTTGTGGGAATAATAGGTAAAAATCTGAATTTATTTTACAATAATCTGTAATCGCAAACAAAAAACCAAAGGAGTTCAAGGCAAGAATGAGAAAACACGAGCAACAAATCAGTATGCTGGAAAACATGTCTAATTTTTTCAGGATAAGCAACCTTTTGAGACTAAAGCATTATAAAGTTCTATGCATGATGCTTTTATCAGTTATGTGCATGTCTGAACTATTTGGGAACTTAATTGAAAACGGAGATTTTGAAGCGGGAGGAACCAACTGGGCATTAAGGAATAATAATGGTCAGATTGATGAGAAAATCTTCTCTCAGGGTAAACGCTCGCTAAAAATAGAAAGCCATTCAGATAAGCCAAGTCGTGTTTACAATACAAAAGTAATTGAGGTAAAACCCAATACGAACTATAAATTGTCTGTATGGATCAAGAGTCAAGGAGCGGAAAACGCCGAGATCCGTCTTATAAGTTTGGACAAAGACAAGAAATATATGACCGGAAAAGAAATCTGTTTGCTATCCTTCCGCGGGGACAGGGAATGGGAGAAGTTGGAAGTCAATCTGAATTCAGGCGATGCGGTTTTTTTTAAGCTGCTATGTAAATCATTTGGTAAAGGAATAGTCTGGTTTGACGATATTATCATGGAGGAAGGTAAATTTATACAAAATAAAAATCTTTTGCGCAACAGTTCCTTTCATTTTCAGGGAAATCCGGGACAGCCTGACTTTTGGACTTCCTTCCCTTATTGTCAGCAGATTGACAATGCACATTTCAATCGCTGGTATGTCGATCCTGCCATCAGCAGCCCCGTCCCGGGTACGAGTGTCGTAAAAGTAAAAGGTCAAAGAAATTTCTTGAGTTCATTTTCGAATGGAATGGCTGAAGGGGAGTATTGCTTTTCCGTTTTTTTGAAGTCAATGGAGGGAAAGGTTCCAGTTCGCCTTATCATTTCCATTGATAAAAAGAATGCGGTGGCACCGACAAAGAATGTAGAAATAGATACGGAATGGAAAAGATATTATGTGTCAGGTAAAATGCATGGCGGCAAATATGGGGCAAGCATATATTTCCCGGGAGATAAAGAAATCCTTATCGCCGCTCCTATGATTCACGCGGGAGCTGAGCCGGTTCCATGGGCACAAGCTGATTACGACAAAAACTTTATTCCGCTTTTCGCCACAGAATCTATCAGTAATAAAGAAATAGACCGTAAAGAGATAAACTGTGCCGTATCCACTGTTGCGCCTGAAATTAATGGCAAGTTGGATGATGAATGCTGGAAAAACAGTGAAAAAATATCCCTGCGCAATATCCGGGCTTGGCAGGATAAAACGAATTTCCCTACATACGCTATGATGTGCCGTGATGACGAAAATATTTATGTTGCCTTTATCTGCGAGGCTCCTGCAGAGGAGCTGAAGAAACCTGAAATCAAACTTCCCAGAGACAGTTCCGATATTTTTTCGAATGACGCGGTTGAACTGTTCGTCGCCAATAGCTACAACGATTCCCAATATATTCATCTTGCCACAGACTCTTCCGGAAATATGTATGATGAACAGGGACGTTCTTCAAGGTGGAACTGCGATTGGAAAGTTGCTGTTTCGCGTAATAAAAAGCATTGGATCGCGGAATTGTCAATTCCGCTCGATGCGTTCCGTGGATATGATAAGAACACCTGGCTGGTAAATTTTTGCCGGACTGGAGTAAATAAACCCATCATGGAGGCATATTGCTGGGCTGATCCCAAAGGTTTTCATAATCCGGAAAGATTTGGATACCTGAGAGGCATGTGCCCTGTAACATCTGAAGTCGCCATCAAGAAGGCTTTTTTAGTTAAAGATGAATCAGGAAACTACCAGTTTCAGTGTACCTTTAATGAAAACTTCAAGACAAAACTGAACGACATGTTTTTTTCGGTCAGCGAGAAAGGAACCACTTTATTCAAGAAAGAAACGAAATTCAGTAAAGGAAACGAGATCAGTATCGCTATTCCTGCTGAATTCAGTTCTCTGCTTCCCGGCGCTGAAATCCATTTAAAAACAGGAGCGGGAGAAGACAACTGGAACTTTTCAGATCTGATGTCGCCGCTGGCGTCATACGATCCCAGCCTGGATGTCTATCCTGAATTATCGTTTTATACGGAAAAAGACAGCAAAGCAAAAATCAGAATGGAAACGAATTCCGATGCATATGACTCCATCAGCTTTGCGTTGGTCAACTCTGCCGGAAAGCATTTTGTTCAGACGGAGAAAACTATTGCCGGAAAAAGACGTTATCTTTTTTCTGTTCCTGTTGAGAAACTTAACAACGGAAGCTACCGGATTGTCGTGGAAGCCAGCAGGAACGGACAGATAGTAAATCGTAATGACTCCCGCGAAATAATAAAATTGCCTTTTCAGAAAGGAATGGTGCGGATGAATCATTTCAAACGTTGCCTGGTAAATGAATCAAATAACTACATTCCGCGAATTTATTATAGCCATGGCAATGGCTCTGAATTGAACTCAAAAGAATTCAGTCTTGTCAAAGAAGAATTATTTAACTCGGTAAAAATGAATACACAAAAACTTCTCCATAAGAAAATTATTGAGAAGTCGGACTGGAGTTACTACCGGAATTATCTGCGTCAATGTCATGATAATGAGTTTAAGGTTTTGGTCGATCCGGTGGATGTAGTAAGAAAACTGCGCGTAAGTGATAATATTAAAATGACGCTCAAGGAAGCGCTTGCACAGCATGATGTGATGGTGTCTGAACTTAAAAGCCCGGCGATTCTTGCCTGGAGCGTTTTGCATGAGCCCGAGAAAAGTCTTCTCGGGGGGGAAAATGAATATGAATTGACCTTGTCATATGATTCTATTAAAAAGGTTGATCCATATCATCCGGTTACCGGGATTTACACTCCCCAGGGAATCGGCTCTAATGGCGAACCCATGGGGACTATGGCGGCGCTGGATTTTCTCATGGGAGATATTTATCCGTTCCGGATAGATGCGTCTAATCCTTTGATGGACTTTGCCCGTAATGTCGAAAAGTTGAATGAAGCAGCACGCAATCTGCATTTACCGACTGGAGTTATGTTGCAGGCATTCCTTTTTGACAGACGCTCAAGTCGGGAACCCAATGGTGTGGAATGGCAGAACATGGTGTATCAGTCGCTCATTCAGGGGACAAGGGTGTTCAGTCATTTTATCGGCGTCCCCCAGGCGGAAGGTCTTTGGAATAAAATGCGCGAGACAAACCGTCAATTACAGCAACTCGAAGGAATTCTGCTGGCGGAAGATACCGAAGAAATCGTGTCTGGATGGTATAATGACGATGTCCTCTACGCGGTTTGGCAACAAGGTCGTAGCGTATATTTGATGTTGGCGAATATCCGTTATCGACATAGAGAGTTTTCAATAAACATTGAAAATATACTCAAGCAAAAAGTGAAAAGTGTAAATGGCATGTTCAGCGCTCCCAATGTACCTCTATCCTCGGGCTCCTTGACATTCAAAATGACTCCGGCAGAATCCGCTCTTTATCACCTGGAATTTTGATGATATATGTGCAATATTAATGTTTTACCAGTTGTAATTAACTGTATATATAACAGGAACGTAAATTGTATGGATTTAAAAAAATTATTGGGTGAGATCGGGATAGAAAATTCTTTTTATGAGCACATCGCGCCCGGATGGGACGCTTCAGTTGCTACTGTCCCTGAAAAAATCGGATTTCTGGAAAAGGAGGAGATTCGAGAAAATATGCGCTGGTGTGATCTCAATTCTCAATATTTTAATGAACTTGAACGGATTGCGGCGGATATTAGGACAAATCTGCATCTGAAGGCAATATGCTGGCATTGTTTTCGCCAATTGTATTTCCAAAGAGATATTCCGCATTTTTCCAGCTGGCCACAGGTTCATCCTTTTCCGTCAATGTATCTTCTGATTGCTTTGGCAATGGTTCCGCTTGTCAGGCGGAAACATGTTGAAATGAGAATAGAAGAAGAGATTACACGCAGTACTTGTCATCAGGTCAAGTGCTTTTGCGAAAATCATATAAATCTGACAAAGGCTCCAGGAATAATTGTGCAGCAGCTTTACTGGCTGCGACATTATGTTGATGGCAAATTGTTTCGTCTTGGACGGATGGAATACAGATTGGAAACATTGAAAAATTTCGGTAAAGTCTTTCAGAATAAGAAAAGTGGACAATTGACTGTTTTTTCTCCTCCCGGAGTGGATTATAACAAAAATGGTCTGGTTGCATTGAAGGATCAGGAAGCTGTTATGTGGCAAAGCATATATCGGGAAACGGAACACAAAGCAGTGGGTAATCCAGTTTCACCCTATGGTTACGCTTTGAATAAGGAAGTCGAACTGTCATTGGAGGATTGGGAATGCGTACTCAAAGAAGGAGACCTTTTCCTGGATATGCACATCCCTTCGGGCGGAGGAATGACGCCTGAGGCATGTATTGACTCCATGCGCAAAGCGGTGGTATTTTTTGACAGGCATTTCCCCGATCAGACAAGCAGAGCCATTATGTGCCGTTCATGGATATTCAATAATCAGTTTGAGACCAGGCTTCCTGATTCAAACTTGACGAAGCTTATGCGTGAAGTGTATCTGTTTCCGGTTACATCAAATGGCCGGGACGGAATGTTTTTTGTCTTCGGAAAGGAGTTTGACGACCTTAGTCAAGCTCCACGTGACACAAGACTGCAACGTGCAATGCTTGATATTCTCGAAAAAGAGCCACTGAGAAATGGAGGCATGTTTATTCTTAAACAGGATCTTCCCCGTTTCGGATCTCAATATTACAGAACAAGTGGTGAATAAAAATTAATAAAGTGATATATGGAATTCTGAATTATGTCTATATGTGAAAAGAAACACAGCTGGTGTTGGGAGGAGATGACTTCGCTTGAATTTTCTGACGCGGTAAGGGCGTGCGGTGGAGTATGCATCATTCCATTTGGATGCCTGGAACGGCATGGTGATCATTTGCCGCTGGGTACGGATACATTTCTGGCGCGGGAACTCGTAAAACGGGCGGTGGTAAATGAACCGGCGGTGATTTTCCCTCCTGATTTTTTCGGCTGGATTCATGACGGAAAACATCGCCCCGGAGCTCTGGCGTTAAACTCAGACCTCTTGATGGGATTACTGGATAACAGTTGTGAGGAAATCGCCAGAAACGGTATGAGGAAGATCATAATCCTCAATGCGCACGGAGGTAATAACTCATTTCTTAATTATTTTATATCAATGCAGCAGGAGAAAAAACGTCCGTTTCAGGTTTACCTGCTTAACATATCATACTGGTTTCCCAATCAGGAAGAGAAGGCGAATCTTGTCGACCGTACCTGCGGAGGACATGCCGATGAGTTTGAAACATGTATGATGTTGG
>JAFGXT010000323.1 GCA_016936495.1 Victivallales bacterium | reverse complement strand
GATGGGTCGAAAGAACGTCGTAGTAAAGCTATATTGAAAGGCATTTGGTCATTCATAAATTTATCATCTGTTGTTATACCCGGCAGGCACTTTTCCAATTCCGCTGTCTGGCGGCTTCATATAATAAAATAGTGGTGGCAGTGGCTACATTGAGCGAATCAATCCTGCCGAGCATTGGAATAAGTACTTTTAAATCGGCATTATTCATCCAGAAATCAGTCAACCCTACTTGTTCGGTGCCGACGACGATAGCGACCCCGCCGGACATGTTCACATCGGTATATATTTTATCAGTATGCGGTGTCGCCGCGAGCGTCAGAATACGATGCTTTTTCAACCACGCCATGGCGCTGTCCGAATCTGTTTCCGCCAGCGGGACGGTGAACAGCGCGCCGGTACTTGCGCGGATTACGTTGGGATTATATATATCAGTAGATTTGTCGCAAATGATCAACCCGTTCACCCCGGCGGCGTCGGCGGAACGCAACATCGAACCAAGATTGCCCGGTTTTTCGATGGCTTCGGCGATAAGATACAAACCGCCCTCAATAACTGGAATATCCTCCAAGCGATGTTTTCGCATTTCCGCGGTGGCAATCAACCCCTCCGGGCGGTCGCGGTAAGCCAATAGCGATAAAATATTTTCAGGTACCTCATAGACCTCCACTCCAGCTTTGGCGAGCGTTTCCAGCAGACCATATTCGTTTTCTCCCAGAAACATCGCCGGACAAAAAAAGCATTCGCGCATCTTCATTCCGTATTCAAAAGCGCGTGACAATTCGCGATACCCCTCAAGCACGGTCAAACCCGTCTCGTCCCGTTCGCGCCGGTTACGCAACTTCACCACCTGCTTGACGCGTGGATTCTGCCTGCTGCTAAGTTTAAAATATTCCGCCATATGCTTCCTCTATATTAATATCAGAAGCTTAATATAACCAGTCGAAAGCAAACTGCAAATCCCCGGTTGATTCTTTTCTTGGATCAGTGTCTTCGCGTCAGTCACAGGGTAAAGTCAAAACCGTTTTTTATACGTATGGCAATAAGGTAACGTACCTTTGCGACGGTAATAATCGCGATGATATTCCTCAGCAGGCCAGAAGCGTGAAGCCTGAATCAGTTCGGTTTCAATATTATAACCTTTTGACATCAACTGTTTAATCAATCTTTCCACTGTTTTTTTCTGCTCGTCATTATAATAAAACACGGCAGAACGGTACTGATTGCCGATATCCGGTCCCTGACGATCCTTTTGAGTCGGATCATGGATCTCAAAGAACAATTTAGCCAATTGTTCGTATGTAACTTTTTCAGGGTCAAATATTACTTCAACCGCTTCCGCATGCCCGGTGCGCTGAGAACATACCTGCTCATAAGTCGGATACTCCGTACTGCCGCCGATATAGCCCACCGTGGTGAAGATCACGCCTGGAACTCTATCCAAATGGTATTCCACACCCCAGAAGCAGCCGCCCGCGAATACCGCCCGTCCGAAATGCGCGGAGTCTGTAGCCGGAATGAATTTCATGGAGATGGAATTGACACAATGACGTTGGTTTTTAGGAGTTAGCCTTTCTCCGTCAAACACATGCCCAAGGTGCCCGCCGCAATGCGAACAGCTTATTTCCACTCTCCGTCCGTCCGCATCCGGCGTACGGGTAACGGCTCCGGGTAATTCATCATCGAATCCCGGCCATCCGCATCCTGTCTTGAACTTGTCATCAGAGCGGTACAGCGGAGCGCCGCATTGACGGCACACGTAAATTCCTGCTTTATAGTTGTCATTGTATTCGCCGGTGAAAGGTATTTCGGTTCCTTTATTGAGAATGACTGCCGCCTCAGCCGGAGTAAGCTCAGACTTTACCCATTGCTTTGTTTCTGACTTCTCATTTGAATTATTTTTAAACATAACTGCACCTCCGGTAACAGTAATCAATAAAAGCGCAATAAAAAATCCCCGCCAACTTACAGTCAGCAAAGTTTTCCAGCATGGTCCGGCATTATTATTCATATAAAACGCCCGTCCTGTATCGTTTGTTAAATGGCAATTTTCAATCGCCTTGCCGTCTGTTTAGATTATACAGGGTTAAACGTTTTTTCTCAATTTAATTTTTTGCCGCTTTTTTTGCATATATCCAGAAATATTTTTACAGACCTTGATTTTTAATTGTTAACAGGTAAGTTCGAGAAGATGAATTAATCCCGACTTGTTGAAAAATGATGATGAAAAAGAAAAATCCGGATATAACTTTGACCGAAGCGATATTGGAAAGCATCTCCGATGGTGTTTTTACGGTTGATGCCGACTGGAAGATCACATCTTTCAACCGGGCGGCGGAGGAGATCACCGGGATCGAGCGAAATGAAGCGGTAGGACAATTGTGCTCGGAAGTCTTTCGCTCCAGCTTGTGCGAAGGGGCATGCGCATTAAGACAGACTATGGAAAGCGGTAAACCGGTGGTGAACCGTCCGTGTTTTATCATCAACGCCGCAGGACATCGTATCCCGATCAGTATTTCCACCGCAGTATTGCGCGATGAAAACGGCCTTACGATCGGCGGCGCGGAAACCTTTCGTGACTTGAGCGAAGTAGAGGCGTTACGTCAGGAACTTTCTGAGCGCTGCAGGGTAGGGGATCTGGTCAGCCGCAGTTCATCAATGCGAAAGATATTTGATTTGCTGCCGACGATCGCACCCAGCGATTCCACTGTCCTTATCAACGGAGAAACCGGAACCGGCAAAGAACTGCTGGCAAAGGCTATTCATGATATGAGCCCGAGGTCTGATAAAGCTTTTATCGCAATCAATTGCGGAGCATTGCCGGATACATTGCTGGAATCGGAACTTTTCGGTTACAAAAAAGGCGCATTTTCCGGTGCGGTGAAAGATAAACCCGGACGCTTTGCGCTTGCCAATGGCGGCACTTTGTTTCTAGATGAAATAGGAGAAATTTCAGCTGCGTTGCAGGTGCGCCTGCTACGGGTGATTCAGGCACGGGAATACGATCCGCTTGGTTCGGTCAAATCCGAAACCACAAATGTCAGAATTATCGCCGCCACACACCGCAACCTGAAAGATATGGTCAAAAAAGGCACTTTTCGCGAAGATCTTTTTTACCGCATCAATGTAATCAGCATGGATTTACCGCCATTGCGAAAACGCAAAGATGACATTCCTTTGCTGATAGATCATTTTATTGAGCGCTTTAACCGGATTCAACGTAAAAACGTACCGGGGATAACTTCTCCTGCATTAGAATTATTGATGGCACACGACTGGCCGGGCAATGTCCGAGAGCTGGAAAACGTTATTGAACGGGCATTTGTCATTTGCGGTGGAGGACGCCTGACGGTTTCACATCTGCCGGGGGAATTGACTGGAAGAAAAAGCTTGCCACAAGCCTCCGGTTCCATTGTTTCGGCGGTGAAACTTACCGAAAGCGAGTATATTCTGACCGCCTTGCAGAAGCACAAATACAACAGGCGCGCTGCTGCCGCTGAATTAGGCATCCACCGGAGCACATTTTACCGCAAGGTGAAAGCACTGGGGATTACACTGCCGCAAGAAAAATAGCGGGCTCATAGAAGGTTTGACTCTGGTCTTGCTGAACCTGAAAATGTAACAATGTGTAGGTTTGACCCTTTGTTTGTTCTCGTTGTTCGCAGCTTATTTGTGAAACTAATAGTGTGTCGCAAGTCAAGCTTGTTACGATGATTTTTGACACATTGTCTAGTTTTTCAATTTACACCTTTAATAAGCTGGTCAATTGAAAAAGTAAATGCACATTTGTCAGATTAAACGCACATCACCTATAAAAAGCTGTGCGTTTAGTTTGCCAAACAGG
>JAFGXT010000029.1 GCA_016936495.1 Victivallales bacterium | reverse complement strand
GGCGGATATCGAACATGCCACCCGGATTGCCCGGGCAATGGTGTGCACCTTTGGCATGAACGACAAAATCGGTCCGGTATTGTATTATAATCAGGACAAGCCCCTGCACGTCAGAAGCGATGGCTCGGCGTTCAATTCTTACAGTCCCGAGACCGCACGGGAAATCGATAATGAAATCAAACTCTTGCTGGATCAGGCTCATGACCGTGCTAAAGCCATGCTGATGGAAAAACGCGATGACCTGGAAAAATTGTCCCTGACTCTGCTCGAAAAAGAGACCCTTGACGTTACTGAAGTCAAAGCTCTTCTGGGCATGAGCACCAGCGGCAACGAAGATAAAAACGAAATACCTCTGCCGGAAATCCCGCCTTTCGGCGATAATATCAATATTGCCCCCGAAGCAGAGACGGACAATAAACCCCAATAGCACGATATGGACGCTGAAGACATAGCGGCCATACTTGATGAACTCCCGCAGGGAACGATTGTTCCCTGTTGGATTCAGCCGAGGTCATCGCGAAATCAGCTTTGCGGAATACATGATAACGCCCTGAAAATCGCCCTTACGGCTCCACCTGTGGACGGCAAAGCCAATGCTGAATTGATTAAATTCCTGGCGAAAAAACTGGGAATCTCCAAGTCTTCAGTGGAAATCGTGGGGGGAGAGACGTCGAGAAAGAAAATACTGCGTGTCAACGGCGTACTAAAACACGCTGTCGCCGACAGATTGGCGATTTGAAGCTAATTCACGCGTTTTTTTATTTGCATTTGACCATTTAACAGGTTTATTATATGCCGTTTGGCAGTGTTGCTCTATACTAATAGAAAATGGATCAGTCATGAAAAGAATTGGAATGTTTACGCGTTACACGGCACTGGGAGCTTCCAGCCGATACCGCTTTTATAAATACGTCATGGAACTGATCCGCGACGGCTTTGACGTACAGGTCAGTCCGTTTTTCAGTGACACCTATCTTCAGAAACTTTATGACAAAGGTATATCCAGCCGCTTTGAAGCCCTAAAAAGCTATATAAAACGCTTTGTCGACTTGAGGCGCAGCGGCAGAAATCTCATCATCGAATATGAACTGTTGCCTTTCGTTCCGTATTTTATCGAACGATGGTTCCTGCGTGGGAAATGCTATATCCTCAACTTTGATGACAATGTATGGGAGAAATACACGAAAATATGGTTTTTACGCCGTAAATACAGTTTGCTGGTAAAACACGCCGCCGGTGTGATAGTCGCCAACGACTATCTAAAAAAACGCGTACGTAAACTTAATCATAACGTTATCAAGATACCCACCGCGCTGGATCCTGACCCCTACTGTTACAATGCGGAAAAATATAGCAAGTTCACTCTGGTATGGATTGGCACTCCGATTACTTATAAGTACTTGCAGGCTTTCGCGCCTATGCTCCGGCGCCTGGCAGATGAAATTGATTATAACCTGCTCGTTATAGCCCGCCGTGAACTCCATAAACAGGCAATCGAGGGAGTCAATATGACTTTCGTCGACTGGTCGGAGGATACCGAGACATTTTTTATCCCCCGTGCCCATGTGGGGATAATGCCGCTCACTAAAGATAAATTTTCTCAAGGCAAATCCTCTTTCAAGATATTTCAGTATTTTGCTTCCGGCATTCCCGCCGTGGTCAGTCCGGTAGGTGAAAATAAAAAAGTAGTCAAAGACGGCGTAAACGGCTTTCTGGTCGATACGGAAGAAGAGTGGTTCGCCAGAATCAAGGAGCTCTACAGCGACCGGAAAAAGTTGGGCATGATGAGCGACGCCGCCATGAAATCCGTCTGGGAATACTCGTTGGAGTATTGGACGCCGGAGCTGATTAAATTTATTGAACGTTCTCTAAAAGCCTAGAGTATTAACATGAAATTTGAATTTTACAATCTTATAAGCCTTCTGGGTGTGGCGGTGTTTTGCCTGATCGCCTGGATATTGAGTTCCGCCCGATGCAAAATCCGTTGGCGGACAATAGCTGCCGGATTGGCATTGCAATTTATTTTTGCGGCTGCGGTTTTTACTTTGCCGGTGAGTAAAAATATTTTCCTGACCTTGAGCTCCTATGTCAACACTATTCTCGACGCTTCCTTTGAAGGCGTAAGTTTTGTGTTCGGCGATCTTAGCATAACCAAGAAAAACGGCGTCATACTGGCAACTCAGATACTGCCGCTGATAATAGTATTTTCCTCGCTTACCGGCATTCTTTATTACCTGAAAATTATTCCCGTGTTGATCAAAGTCCTGGCAAAATTTATCTTTAAACTGTTGGGAATGAGCGGCGCGGAATCGTTGTGCGCCGCCTCGAACATCTTTGTTGGAGTAGAGTCGGCGATGACCATCAGACCGTATATTGCCGGTATGACCCGCTCGGAACTGTTCCTTATCCTTACGGTGGGCATGTCCACGGTGGCGTCAAGCGTGCTGGCGGTCTATGTTTCTTTTTTGCGGGACAGCTTTCCGACCATTGCCGGGCACTTGATTAGCGCGTCGATACTGTCCATCCCGGCGGCGATAGTGATTTGCAAACTCATGGAACCGGAAAGCTCTACACCGGAAACCGGGGAATGGGAAAAATGTCGCCTTCATGATCTCGACAACCCTCAATCTGTTACTGAGGCGGCGGTGAACGGAGCGCAAAACGGCGCTAAGCTTGCCGCCGGGGTGGGAATTACGTTGATTGCTTTCGTGGGAATTCTTGGCGTAGCGCGTATGCTCACCTCGCATATATCCGGCGGAGTTTCGCTGGAACAACTGCTTGGATACGGCTTTTATCCTTTCGCCTGGCTGATGGGGGTGGCACCGGAGGACGTCGGC
>JAFGXT010000322.1 GCA_016936495.1 Victivallales bacterium | reverse complement strand
CCCCGGCCAGCGGTCTTTCAACTCACTGAATTTAACACTGTAGGAAATCATATCATAATCCACCAAAGTCAAAAACGCCTTATAGTGCTCAATCTGATATTTTATCCCGGTGATATCCTTAAGTCCCATGATACCGGCGACGGCGTTACGGGAATTTTTATAAAACTTGCCGTCTTTACGGCTGATGCTGGAAAATTTATCTTTGAACACATCATCCCTGATGACTATTTCACCACGCACCGGACGATCTACCACACCCCGGTAACCAATGGTCTCAAGCTCTATCAACGGCAACTTAGCGCTAATATCCTCGCCCTCCACTCCATCGCCGCGCGTAGCGAGCACACCATCAACATAATTCGCGGAAATGCCATCGTATTTGGGCTGAATTTTGAATACCTCCGTATCGCGCCGGGCATGCTTGGTCGCCCATTCCAGCAACTCATCAAGCGAATAGACCTTGGCGAGCGACAGCATGGGACTGCCGTGACGTACTTTACCGTCAGACGCCACCACTGGCGCATGTACCTGTCCGATAAGCGGATGCTCAGGATCGATCAGTTCTAAAGCGCGCATAAGATGATCATAATCATCATCGCTAATCTCAGGCTCCCCCTGCTCCCAATAGCGGCGGTTATGGTATTCTATAAGTCTGACCAACTCCGCTTTATCCAGCTGGTATGGATCATCAGGGAAACTGTTTACGATCATATCTTCTCCATTTTTTTGCAATACAGCTTAGTTATGACATTGCAATCTATAAATTACACATTAACTTTCATTGCATAATTTAATGTAAAAATCAAGGAAATCAAATATATGACCTCTGTAAACAAAGATCTTATCATGAGAGCAGCGCAAGTAACTCCCTCCATTCGCCAACTCAAATGGCAGGAAATGGAGCTTACCGCCTTCATTCATTTCACAGTAAATACTTTTACAGACAAGGAATGGGGAGACGGGAGCGAATCCCCGTCCATTTTCAATCCCGTCCAATGCGATCCGCGCCAATGGATAAAAAACCTCAAAGACGCCGGATTCAAAATGACCATTCTGACCGCCAAACACCATGACGGCTTCTGTCTCTGGCCTTCAAAATATACAGAACATTCCATAAAAAATTCCCCCTATAAAAACGGCAATGGCGATATTGTCCGTGAATTCTGTGCCGCCTGCCGTGAGTTCGACATGAAAATCGGTCTCTACCTATCTCCATGGGACAGACACGAAGAATCGTACGGTGACTCACCGCGCTACAACGAATATTTTAAAAATCAACTCCGGGAACTCTGTGCTTATGGCGAAATCGCCTGTTTCTGGTTCGATGGCGCCTGCGCCGAAGGCCCCAACGGCAAACGCCAGGAATATGACTGGGACGGATATTACGCTCTCATCCGCGAACTTCAACCCGATGCCATCATCGATGACGTCGGCCCCGATGCCCGCTGGTGCGGCAACGAAGCCGGCAAAGGACGCGAAGCAGAATGGAGCGTGGTAAACATGAATAAAAGTTTTGTCCAGTTCAACAGCGAAAACTGTACTCTCGACACCATCGGCTCGCTCGAACAACTCGGCGAAGGGGAAAATCTATACTGGTACCCTTCGGAAGTGGACACATCCATCCGTCCGGGCTGGTTCTATCATGCCTCTGAAGATAAAAAAGTGAAATCTCTGAAAAAACTCGTCCAGATATATATAAATTCAGTCGGCGGCAATGCCGTACTACTACTCAATTTTCCGCCCGACAAACGCGGTCTTCTACATGAAAATGACGTAGCACGCCTCAAAGAATTCCGTGAATACCTGGACAAAGCGTTTGAGGTAAACTATGCCGGCAACGCAAAAATCAAAGCATCGGCGGAAAAGCCCGGCTTTGAAGCTGAAAAAATTCTTGATGACAACCCGGAAAGCTACTGGACAGTTGCTGACTGGACGGAAACCGCCGAGCTGGAATTAAATCTTGACACCGCCACCATCATCAATACAGTCATGCTCCAGGAACAGATTCGCGCAGGTCAACGCATCGAAAATTTCGCGATTGATTGCCACGTTGATTCCCTGTGGCGGGAAGTCGCCGCCGGTAAAACCGTCGGCTACAAAAAAATCATATGCTTTAATCCCGTCCGCGCGGATGCGGTACGGATAAGAATCACCGGATCACGTCTGTGCCCGACATTATCCAACTGTGCCATCTATAATATGCCGGAGATAGCCGAAGACACCTCAGCCAATCAAAGCTTAGACCGTTCTGACTGGAAAATCATCTCCGTCACGTCTGAACTCCACGAATATGAAGCCGTCAATGTCATAAAGGACAATGCCTCCGCACCTTGGACTACCGCCAAAGGACTGCCACAGGAAATCATCATAGACATGGGCGGTTATATTGACATAACCGGCTTCACCTATATGCCGGTGCAAAACAGTCGCGAAGGTCATGTCCTTGATTATGAATTCTATCTGAGCAATGAACCCGAAGCTTTTAATGCTCCGCTGCTTACAGGGGAATTCAGCAATACGGTGAATAACCCGATAATGCAAAGTGTTTTGTTTTCCGGTAAGCACGCCAAAGGCAGATATATCAAATTCAGGATATTATCCACTCACGGCGGTTGCGATTTCGCCTCGGTTCAAAGTCTGGGCGTAATACCTGAATAACAGATGTGTCAAGACAGCAGGATTGTTTAAAACACAATTCCTGCTGAATTTTTTGTACCTTGAAGTTCCAAGGATCCAGTCCCCTTTGTCAACGCCATTGGGTTATGGCATTGACCGAATATTTGGGAACATGAAGTACATCTTTACCGTCCAAATAGTATGCCTGATCGTCTTCCAGAGATATGTCTTCACTCACCGGTGATTCATTGGGATAGCCTACGGCAAGCAAATAAAGCGACTCGGTGTGTTCATCCAGTTCCAGTAATTTATCAGCTTCCTTATGGTCATAGGCTCCAATCCAGCAACATCCCAACTCCAGAGCACAAGCCATAAGTTGCATATTCTGGATGGCGGCTCCGGCGTCGGCAAGCGCATTGCCACCGGATTTCTGTACTATCACGATAAAAGTAAGAGGAGCACTTATTCCTTTGACCGGATTGCGTCCGGGTTTGACCCGGGCAGCCCAGTGGGTCAGTTCAAAAAGCTGCTCCACCAGGAGTTGTTCCTGCGCCACGATGTATCTGAGAGGCTGAGTATTGGCTGCGCTTGAGGCAAGTCGCCCGGCGTCAATGATCTTACTCAGGGTGTCTTTGTCTACCTGAAGTTGCTTGAATCTGCGGATCGTTCTTCTGCTTTTGATCGCTTTTACAACATCCATGTGTAGTCTCTCCTTTAGGCTGACGGTTAATTATTATATTGTCCCTGCCCGTAATCGACGGGCAGGGACAGAAATAACAGTTTTACGGCAAGCCATCAGGCTTGCAGAACCGCAATAGCGGTATTGACGTTGCCAAATGGTGCGCTTACCTGTACACCCTGAACGTAACTGCGTATGGCGTCAATACTTTCCCGTGCTATTTTTATACCTTCTTCGCGTTGCTCGTCTTTGCCGCTAAACGCCGCCATACGGGTCATGATCTCATCTGGCACGACCACTCCGGGCACTTCGTTACGCATAAATTCGGCGTTGCGGTAGCTGGCCAGCGGCCATATTCCGGCGATGACCGGTATTTTTAAATGTGCTATTCTATCCACGAATTTAATCAGGGGGTCGACAGCGAACACAGGTTGGGTTATGATAAATTCAGCGCCGCTTTCCGCCTTTTCACAGGTGCGACGGTACTCTCTTTCCATATCAATGGCATTGGGATCGGCACCGACGCCGCTAAGTATGCGCGTCTGTACGCCCAATGGTTTTCCGCCGATGTCAAGTCCGCGATTGAGTTTACTCTGTATTTTTACCATACCGATAGAATCAACGTCAAATACTCCAGAGGAGAAGGGATAATCGCCGAGTTTTGGCGGATCACCGGTAATAAACAAGATATTGTTAATATTTTTGCAAGCGCAACCAAGGATATCAGCCTGCATACCGATAAGATTTTTATCGCGACAACAGAAGTGTAAAATCACCTCAATTCCGGCTTTTTCCTGAATCTCAATAGCGGTAACCAACGGTGATATCCTGGAACTTGCGCGCGGACCATCCGGCAGGTTGATAACGTCCACTCCCGCAGCTTTGCACTGTGCGGCTTTGGCGATGGTGGAAGTCAGGTCAAAACCACGTGGCGGAGTTATCTCCACACCTGTAACCCATTCTCCGGCTGCAAGTTTACGAGCGAAATCAGATTTTTCCGCCATTGGCACCGGATCCATCATTTCCTCTTCATTGACAACAACCGTAAGTTCCGATTTGAATTCAGAAGCGGCAAGCGGCTTAATGGTTCTTGCCATATCCCTGATATGATCGGGGCCGATACCGCAGCAACCACCCACGCCGCGTGCGCCCATATTAGCGTAACGTAAAGCATAGGTAGAAAAGTATTCAGGACTGGTCATATAGATCATCCTGTTATCCACCTTTTTAGGAACTCCGGCATTAGGCTGGACGATTATGGGATAATCCGCCTTTTTCATAAGGCTTTCAAGCGCGGACAAGGTACTTTCGGGGCCTTCGCCGCAATTAAGTCCGAGTGCGGCGGGTTTTTCGCCGGAAATATCGCTGACGACTTTCATGAGTACGTCAAGGTTTTCTCCGCTTACAGTCTCCGCATTACGGTCAAGAGAAAAACTCAATATATACGGCAGCGACGATTTCAGCTGGATTGCCTTGATGGCGCGCTCCGTATCCTCCGCGGAACCAAGAGATTCAAAAAGGATAAAATCAGCTCCTGCCTTTTCCAGAGCCTCGATCTGCTCGGCAAGTATTTCCACTATCCTCTCTTCATTTATTCCGGATCCGTAATCAATATCCCCCACAGGTCCGACAGACGCGGCGATAAGTACATCTTCTCCGGCATACTCCCTGACCAGCTCGACTCCGGCGGCATTAATCTCATCGACTTTATCCCCCATTCCAAAACGTGAAAGTTTATTGAAGTTGGCGTTAAAAGTATTGGTCGTAATGACTTCGGCTCCAGCGTCGGCATAACTCTTATGTATCTCCCCGATGACCTTGGGGGCGCTAAGAGAAAGGCTTTCAAAGCAGGTATTGATGAAAAAATTATGGCGGTATATCTCGGTTCCCACCGCGCCGTCAAAGATCATCACCTGACGTGAAAGTCTGTCTTTCAAAGGATTGCTCATTAAAAAATTTCCTCGTAATATATAAATTATTCAGTAAACATAATCAAAATTAATATACAACCAATTTGCGAAAGCTTCAATTAAAATTTACGGAAATCATTCCGCTCTTATGCCAAATAACATATTGAAAATTACAATTTCAGAGTTACGCATGCTACGCTACCTTAGATTCAACGTGCAAGAATTTCATCAATAGCCGCAAGTTCACTATCAGTAAACCCGGCTTTCTCCAATGCCCCGACGTTATCGATGATCTGACTGGGGCGACTCGCACCGATAAGCGCGGAAGTAACTTCAGAACGCCTCAACACCCACGCCAGAGCCATCTGAGCCAGAGACTGTCCGCGTCCAACGGCTATATCATTCAAATGCCTTACCTGTTCGAGTTTAAGCTCCACGTCCTTGCGGTTCAGGAACGGCGAAGAGTCTCTGGCGGCACGGGAATCATCAGGAACACCGTTTAAATAACGCGGCGTAAGCAGTCCCTTTGCCAGCGGACAAAATACTATCACGCCTATTCCAAGTTTTGCGGCGGTCGGGAGTACGCTCCTTTCAGCATCGCGATTAAACATATTATAGACCTGCTGGTGGATCAGGCAGGGCGTTCCAAGCTCCTTAAGTATCGCTGCAGCTCTGACGGTCTGTTCCGCAGGATAATTGGAAATCCCGGCATACAAAGCCTTGCCCTGACGCACCGCGCTGTCCAGCGCGCCCATGGTTTCCTCCAGCGGAGTTTCCGGATCAAAACGATGAGAATAAAAAATATCGACATAATCAAGTCCCATACGCTTCAGGCTCTGATCAATTGAAGCAGTGATATACTTGCGCGAGCCCCACTCTCCATACGGGCCGTCCCACATGAGGTATCCGGCTTTAGTGGAAATAATCAATTCGTCACGATACTGCTGAAAATCCTGTTTCAGCAGAGTGCCGAAAGTCTCTTCGGCGGAACCCGGCGGAGGACCGTAGTTGTTCGCCAGATCAAAATGAGTGACTCCCAGGTCGAAAGCGGTACGTAACATATTACGACTGTTTTCAAGAGTATCCACACCACCAAAATTATGCCACAATCCCAACGAAATCAGAGGCAGCTTTAAGCCGCTCTGCCCGCAACGTTGATAAGTCATCCGCGAATAACGTTCTGAATCTGCCGTATACATGCCACCCGTGCTCCATATTAACAATATTTATCGACTCTGCGCTTCACAAATCAACCTTACATCCACACTGATATTATTCAAGTCCCGACGCCTACTTTTTTCCCGTCATACAACCGCGCATCAGACCCGAAAT
>JAFGXT010000321.1 GCA_016936495.1 Victivallales bacterium | reverse complement strand
TCCCGCCGCGCTGAAAGACTTGCGGAACAGACTGGATCAATGCGGCGCCAATCTCTTTGATACGCTATTTTATAATAAATCACTGCTGTTGTCTTTCATGTTCGCCCGGTTGAGAGTTGATACTGACGCCGAACTTACGGATATGACGCTTTACTCGCAGGCAGAGTGGAAGCAACTTCTGGAAGATTTTGACGCTATAGTCAAGCCGGACATTGCGGCAAAGGCTGATTTTGAACAAGGGAATACCTTGTTCCGGCTGATGGCTCGTCAAGATATTGTAAAAAACAGCCACAAATTCAAGTTTGACTGGGACATCGCCCCTCTGCCCTTTGGCGACAAATCCCCTCCCACTCTGGCGGGAGAATATATCATGATCTCAAACTCAAACTCCAATCCCTCGCTCTGCCATGAAGTCGCTGAGTTTTTTCTGAATAAACAAATCCAGGATGTCTTTGCCAGGCACCGCTATGGTCTGCCGGTCTTGAAATCCGCCGCGCTGGGTAGTATGGACACGTCAAAGTACCGCGACGATCTGTTCTTCAGCGGCGCGGAACACACCGTTTACCGTTACCACCTGATGGACAAAGCATTCCTCAATCCAATGCTGGACACTTTATCCGCCTATTTCAACGGCGCAACCGTCTTCCCCGAATTATTGTCTCAAACCGTCGGTCTCTATGAACTTGATCGACTCAACCATGACAAAGCGGTAGTATCCATCCTGCCCGACACACTTTAACAGGGAGAATTATTTATGAGAATCACAATACCTCCTGACGGCAGAATAGCTTTCAACAACAACACTACTGATGATCTGCGTGTTATTGTTACAGGAGATATGACGTTCTGTGGCTACACTGAAGAGCTGCTTATCGCAGGTCAAACCGCATCAGTATTTGGCTCCATGCTGCCGGAACTGCTGGACAAGGATTTGTCCGTAACCAATCTTGAAACCGTGATCGCCAGCGGCGGCGAACCTATCTACAAATGTGGACCGAACATAAAATCCACTCCTGAAGCATTCGCCGGAATTATTCCCGCCGGATTTGATGTCTTTTCCCTTGCCAATAACCATACCCGCGATTACGGCGATGACGCGTTTATGGAGACTATTCAGCACATAAATGCGGCAGGTAAAAAATATGTCGGCGGCGGAGAGAACCGCGCTCAAGCGGCTGAACCCCTAAGACTGGACATAAAAGGTATCCCTTTCAGTCTGTTTTCGGCTACGATGCATAATATCTGCGAGGCGGGAACCAATTCACCCGGCGCGAATGCCATAGCACCCGCGCCGCTTGCCGCCGCAATCGCCCTTGAAAAAAACGCTGGAAGAACCGTTATTGCTTTTATTCATGACGGCAAAGAGCATGTGCCGTTTCCCTCGGTCAGGGTGCGCGAAAACTGCCGCGGCTTCGTCGACGCCGGAGCTGATGCCGTCATATGCCATCATCCTCATATAGCACAGGGCTTTGAACGCTACGGCAAGGGGTTTATCGCTTACAGCCTTGGCAACTTTTTGTTCTATTCGCTTACGCCAGACACCGCTCCGGATTTCTGGTGGAACGGTTATGCGTTGCGTCTGTATTTTAACAACACCGGAATCAGCGGCGTTGATGTGATTCCACATCATCTGGGTAAAAACAGCCGAATGGAAGTTATGTCAGGGGGCATGCGCCATGAGTTCATGGAAAAATTATCCAAACTCAATGCCATTCTTGCCGACGATGCCATGTGCGACAGATATTACCATGCCGCCGTACAGAAATTTGTCTATTATGAAAACAATATTTCCGCGCTGGTGAAATTACGGCAGGCTGGAATCACTTCAGGCGATGAACATTTTAATCAAGCCTTCTGGTGCAATCATATCCTCGAAACCGAAGAACATCTTGACGCTCTGCGCTGTTTGACTAAAGCTATAGCGACAAAAAGCCCAGTTGAATATCCTGATGATCTAGAATATTATTGTACATAAAATAACAAACACGGAGATGAACAAAATGAATCAGAATCGACATTTCACACTCATCGAACTCCTTGTAGTGATAGCTATCATAGCTGTCCTCGCCGGAATGCTGCTGCCCACGCTGAATTCGGCACGCGGAGTGGCACGGCGAATAAAGTGCACCGGAAATATCAGCCAGCTGGGGAAAGCCATGATCAGCTATGCAATGGATAACGATGACATGTTTCCCTGCTATCGCTTCAGCGCCACAGAACGTTGGTATTACGAAACGCCGGACACCAATCCTTTTGCCTCATATATCGCCAACAAAAAAGGCAATGGTTATATCGCGGCGGCATACCGCAACGGCTTCCGGCACGGATTGACCTGCCCGGAACGCCGTTACGACGCCAGTATCACCACCGACGTTGAAACAACCATGGGACCAAGCTACGGTATAAGCGTCATTATCGACCGTCTGGTTACAGGGCAGAATATCGCCGGAAATGTCAAGGTAAAACTATCACGTTACAAAATGCCATCCCGTACCGCGGTACTGGGTGAATCCACCGCCTACTGGCAATTCTGGTGGCGTTCCCCTTATATCGCAGCACGCCATAAAAACCATGTGAACGTGGCGTTCTGCGATGGTCATGCAGACGCGGTTCCATTCAATAAAATCCCCAACACTGATCGCGGAGAAGCAGCCAGCAACCATATTTTCTGGGTTCCGGTTGCTGGACTTTCCGATTTACCACTAAACAATTACAGCGAATAAGAGAGTAACATGAAAATCATAAGCTTTTATCTTGGAGTAATGCTCCTGTCAGCAACAACTGCGCTTGCCGGAACCATATATTATGTATCACCAGACGGCAATGATCACAACAACAGCGGACAATCCCGGGAACAGGCATTCCGCACCCTGACTTATGCCGCCGACAAGGTAAATCCGGGCGACACGGTGCTGGTTGCCGGAGGGACATACCATGAACACGTCAATTTCCGACGTGGTGGACAAGCAGGCAAACCAGTGGTTTTCCGAGCTCTCCCCGGAGAAACTCCTGTCTTGGATTTCAGTTTCAAGCCCGTCGGCTGGAAGCGTTCACCTGGAACCCGTTTCACCTGGGAGACCAGTTGCGATCTTTTACCCGCCATCGTCTGGGAAGAACGTTACGTATCCCGCTATCATCAGTTTAGCGATCCTTCCATGCTTGACTTCACTCCGGGATCCTTCGCGATAGACAGCGGTTCGAAAAAACTATTCGTCAATCCGCTCTACGGGACAAGTCCTGAAACCGCCGGAATCATTGTAACCCCGCAAACCTATGGCTCCATCAATAATGCCGGAGACGCCGCCGCCATTGACGCCGCAAATACCTATATGTGGGGAGCCAAAGGACTATGGCTTTTTGCTCCGTATATCCATATTGAGGGTCTCACCGTCTGCTGGCAGACCTGCGGAGCCAGACTCGAAAAGACCGCGACCGAATGCGTGATAAAAAACAATTCCCTTTGGGGCAATACCACCGGAGTCGCCACCCATCTCGCAGGAGCCGGCTCCTTGATTGAAAATAACCGGATATTTCTCAATTACGCCTATGGCGTCTGCCTGAACGGGGTCTACGGTTCCATCTCAATCCACGACAATCATATATGGGGGAACCAACCCTCCGGTCCCTATCTCGAAGCCATGGGCGTCGGCAACGGACACAAATATAATCTTGCAATTTACGGCAACGTCGAAAATCCGGAAGTAAGCGGCAATCTGATCGCATGGAACAATCCAGCGCATTCATACAGCCATTCAGAATATAACCATGTCCTCTTTCGCTGCAAACACGCGCTTAACAGTTCCATCTTCTCAGCCAATACCCTCGTCGGCGGCAGTGGTGAGTTCAACCTCATCGGCAAAGGTCCACATAAGATAGAACACAATACCGTTATCGGCGGCAGACTCTTCGATCACCTTTCCCGTAAGGACTTCACCGTTCGCAACGACGCCATCGTGTTCAACACTAATACTGTTGTATCCAGCACCGATGAGGCAAAAAACAACTTTGCAGATCCAGACCGGCACGATTTCAGAACACTTCCCGGAAGCGCCGATAACGGCGGCAGGATATTTTTTGTATCCCCTGAAGGGCTCGACAGCAATGACGGACTTTTACCCTCGCGTCCCTGGCGCAGCCTGAATCATGCCGCCGCACAGCTCGGTGGCGGTGACACTCTCTACCTCCTGCCCGGTGATTACCCGGAAACCCTGTCCCTGAACAATATCATTTCACCCCCAGAACTGCCATTACGCATATTTTCACGCGCCAACGGCACAGTATCCCTTTCCGGACTAAAAATCGACAAATGCAAAAATGTGAATGCCAGCGGTTTACGTTTTACATCCGCCAGCTCAGGCGCAACCGTAACATCATCAGAAAACATCACCATATCAAGGAGTATTTTTTCCTCCTGCCATATCGCGGTACAGGGATATAACAATAAACTGTTACAACTAAGCAACAATACCTTTTCAAACTGCGCCGCCGTGCTGAAGTCATCAGGAAAAGGCAAACAAGTCCTCCGTAATTGCCTTATCTGCGGTTGCGGCAAAGTCTTTGAAAAAACGCCTGAAACTGAAACTGTAGCGGAAAAAGTATTTTTTGCAGGAAAAAATGCCAATGCCGGATTAAACGAACTGCATGCTAACGCCAGAATCACTCATCCGGGACAAGCCCTGCCGGATCTGTCTCTTGACGCTGAATTCCATCTGCCGCAAAATTCATCTCTAGCGTATTCCGGACTTGACCACCTGCCAATCGGCGCAATGTCCTCCATTCCTGAAAAACTCAGCACTATCAAAGTCGAAGACTTCAAACCAATCGCTTTGCATCCCAAACACGCGGTAATTGGCTGGTACACTCCTTTTGATTATCCCGACGCTATAATAACCATCAAATCAGGCAACAAACAGCTATACCACCGGAAAATAACCAATCCGGAACCTATGCGCCAGACCAGGATGTACACATCTTTTCCAAACCTCCGCCCGGGAAAAGACTATAATGTAACACTGTCTTTGAAATCTCCACGCGGCACATATTCAGGAAACATCCGCTTCAACACTCCAACACAACTCCGTGCCCCCTCTGAACTTTTCGTTTCAAACACTTCTGGAAATGACAGCAATAACGGTTCCAGCTCAATTAATGCGTTCAAGAATATCCAGGCAGCACTTTGGGCATCCGTACCAGGCGATACGATTACCGTCATGCCCGGACACTACAACGGCATGATCGACATTCCCTGGGGAGGAAAAAGTTCTGACACCCCGCTTACCCTGCGTTCTGAACAACCGGGAAAGGCCATACTAGACGGTGGCATGATCAATGGAGTGATTAACGCCAGTAATATAAAATATTTGTTGATTGACGGTTTTCTCTTTACCGGTCTCAAATATTCCGGCAGCATAGCGGCAATCAACCTGAAAAACAGCGATAACGTTACCATACAAAACTGCCGCTTCTCTCCAGACGCAAAATCTGTAACCTGTATTGCTCTGCGTGCCATTGACTCTGCCAATCTTAATATCCGCAACAACCTTTTTGTATATAATTTTATGGGAATATGGACTTCCCGTTGCTCCGGACTGATCACGGTGGAAAACAACAGCTTCTACCGTACAGGCATCAACGCCGTCGCCATAGGCGGCAGTCCAAACGGCAACGCGAAAATCAGGAGAAACATCATTGCAGACGTCATGCCACCGCCAAAGAACAACCCGGCAATCAACCTCAGCGAAAAGATGCAATACGTCTGTAATGATAATATCTATTGGAAATCAGACTACAACCCGAAGATGCGCATCTTTGGACTCAGTTCAGGAAATTATGGCTCGCCATGGGATCCGGCTATGTATAAAAACGACAGAATCGCCGCTACAATCGAAGAAGCTCGGGAAAAATTCGGAGTTGAACAACATGGACGAATGCTTGACCCCGGCTTTACAGCTCCGGAACAAGGGAACTTCAACCTTAAGCCCGCATCTCCCGCTACCGGATACGGATGGAATAACCAATAACAATAACTAGACAAAGGTTAAAAATGAATAAAACACATGATGCATCACGTGATTTCACCAGCGCCGACGGAAGACAATTTAAAGTCAGCTATCGCCGCATACACGGCAAAACTCCAGGACCGACCCTGACCCTCATCGCCGGACAACACGGCATGGAGCATATAGGTCCGGTGATGCTTAAAAATCTGGCGCACGAACTGACCAAAACTGACTTCGCCGGAACCGTCAACATCTGCGCCTGCGCCAACCCTCTGGCTCTGGAAAAAGATTATGAGTTCTATCCCGAAAAAGAAGACATAAGCAAAATCGACGACTATTTCTATTCCATCTTCCGTCATGATTACTGCATCTTCGGCATGGAACGCCAGAAAGGCGTCAATTTATACAACATGAATCGCTTGTGGAATCGCTCCGCCATTCACGGCACCGCCGGAGCCATCACCGACTGGCTATGGCAGGAAATAGTCAGTCCCGCCAATCTCACTATAGATTTTCATTGTCTTCAGGCTGAAAAACCACTCATCTTCAATTGGAATTCCAAGAACCTGCCGATTGCCGCCGCCTTCGGAGCCGAAGCCATCTATCCGCATCGCGCCGTTGACGAATTCAATCAGGGCAATCTTGCCTTTCAGGCATGTCGCGAACCCGAAAAATTCGCTTTTTGCGTCGAGTTTTCCCGCCAGCACGGCTACAAAGATGAATTTGAGTTCGGCAGACAGGGCGTACTCAATGTCATGAAGACTATCGGCATGTTACCGGGAACAGTACAGCTTGAACGCGATGTGTATCAGGTCAACGAGGACGTGCCCTGGCATAAACTTGAAAGCTCCGCGGTCGGGCACATCCATTACCATGTAAAACAATACGACGCGGTTAAACAAGGGGATCCGGTGTTGTCCATTTCCAGTCTGGAAAACTTTGAAGTACTGGAATGCCTTCGCGCTCCCGTTGACGGCATCCTGGGGCTCCTGGGCAAGCGTCCGGTATCGGGAACTGGAGCCCCTCTGGCACACATTCTGGAATGCACACGCCTCGCCACAGCAGGCGTACCTTTGGAAAAGTTTCCACTTCCGGCGTAAAAGTCAACCTCACTTCAGCGCCGCCGCCAGCGGACAGGCGCTGAAATCGACTTTATCACCCGAACGGTACTTTGACAACAGCATACGGGAGCGTTCCGCCAGTTTACGCCTGACTTCGCGGCGTTCCCCCTTTATCCGGGCAATATGCATATGGTCATAAGCCGTGGTCTGATGTCGCATCCAGGCAATGACCGCCGCCTCGGCACGGCGCTCAATAGGAATCCGCGAGGTTCGCGCCACCGTACCGCTGCCAACCGGAACGGCATGAACAGTTACAGCATCGCTTAATTTCTCCGCGAAAACGGCATGTTCCGAATTGAAATCAAGAAATTTCAACACTGCGGCACGGAATTCCACTTCATAATCCGCCTGTGCCAGTTCCCGTCTACGCCGGTCGGCTTCCAGCTTTTTCCGATACGTCGGAGTAGAACGCTCAGCTTCGATCATAGCCCTGACCGCCTCGACGTCGGCTCCAGTCCATAATCCTAAAGCCTCAATCCGGTTTTTACGTTTATGAACAAGCAGCCAATACTCTCCCGCGGCTTTAAGCCGCCGGGTCAGAGCGGCGTCGCCGCTAGATACAAAAGTCCACCCCTGTGGCGGCTTTACCTCCTGACCTTCATGAAGAAAAACCCCTTCACTCCGACCACGCCATACGGTATATTCATTTGCTTTCATCTTGAAAACGCTCCTTGAAAATCTGTTTTCTGCCGTTCAGCGGTAATATACCGCCAAACTAACTCATTGTAAAATGACATCAAAATTGATAGTATGTTTATTGACAAGTTTAATAAAATTAATGTATTTAAACTTAACAAACGGGCTCATAGAAGGTTTGATCCCGGAGGTTTCAGTGAGGGAGAATTAAAAAAGATTTTCCGCGCTTCCGTTATTTGGAGCTTCTGTGTTTCAGGGGATTGCTTTTTTCGTGTCCGGTGATACTTTAAGTTGCTTATTTGAGTATGCAGTAAACTATCAACAGGAGGATTTATATATGCCTTTCGAAAGCGGCTCTCTCGCCCTTAGCGTGTTTTATTTGTCAGACAAACTGCCGGAAGATTATCTGGAACGTTTCGCATCACATAGCGCCGGAATGCTCGATAATGTCAAGGATGAACCCCAGGTAGGCTGGGTCAGTGGTAGAACTTTACTTGAAACCCGCATTGACGAACAGACCGCCATCTGTGGCGGACATATCTATCTGAACATCAGAAGCGCCGAGCGTAAGGTGCCTTCGATTCTACTTAAAGCCATATGCCAGCGTGAGGAACTCGCTTTTATGGCGGCGAATGAGACCGATAAAGTACCGTCCAAAGTCAGAAAGGAAATAAAAGAGGAAGCGCTGGAAAAGCATCTGATGAAAATGCCTCCGGTGATTTCCGGCACCCCGTTTGTCATTGATACTCTTAATAATGTGGCGTATCTAGGGACGGCGTCGCCTAAACAGATAGACTTGTTTGTGGCGTTGTTTTACAAAACCATGGGCATAGAGCCGATCCAGCTTACGGTCAATGAGCTTATGTTCAGGCAATTTCAATTGCAGGAAAGTGATATTCCAGAGATAGCGTTTTCCGAGACCAATGACAGCGAGAGCATCGCGGCGAGAGATTTTCTCACCTGGCTGTGGTATTACAGCGAGAAGACCACCGGCGGCAGAATCAGCCTTCCCAACTACGGCGATTTTGAAATACTTATTGAAGCGCCATTGACTTTTGCTTTTGCTTCCGAGGCGAAAGGCGCCGCCGAGACCGCAGTGAAAAAAGGCGGCAGTCCGTTGCGCAGCGCCGAGGTCAAAGCTGCTCTTACGGTTGGGAAAAAACTCAAAAAGGCCAAGCTTACGGTATGCCGGGGACAGGATATCTGGACAGGCTCTTTTGACGCAGATAAATTTGCTTTCAGCGGCTTATCTCTGCCGGTAGGTGAAGAGATGGAGCGTAACAGCCGCTTTGCTGAACGGGTGATGAATCTAAAGATATTCCATGATGTAATCGTCGAATACTTCCAGATCTTTATTGAGGCCGTCCGCGGCAGCGACTGGGAGGTTACGGAGAAAGATATTATTGAATGGACACGCCTTCGCGATTCATATTGATAACTTCCGAAACAACCGTTATTTTGTATAAATAACGGTTGTCTTGTAGTCATTTGTGCTCAATCAACCTTTACGAACATCCGTTATTTGCCATTGACAAACTTCAATGTGGCATATTCTTCATGAATATGAAAATTCGGTGTTTCCGCTTGTTGCGGATACGAACTCAGCTCAGGTGCGGGCAAATAACGCGAATAGTTATAGCGTGCCATAAAAATCAGCCATTCAGTTCCCGGACCGAATTTAGCACCGTATTGCTCCAAGTCTTTAAACGGAATAACCATGACCGCTGACCATGACGTATCGCGATCACCCCACTTATTCAAAGTGCCCTCGAAACGGGCGCTGACACTTAATCCCAGAGGGGATAATTTCATCAGAGGACTCAGTCTGCAACCACGAGCGGGAAAGAAAAACGAGGTCTTTTTACCGGTCGGAGTGGCGTATAACTCCCAGTAATAGGTGTCGTTTGCGGGTTTCAGGAACACTTCCGCCACGTCCCCAAGAGAATAATGATGTAAGTTATCTTCCTCGCCATAAGCATGAACGTCGGAATCCGTAAAATTTACTCCGATATACAAGAAACTGTGATCCCAAAGCAGACGGAATTCACCTTCTTCACGCATTTCCGTACCTAAAGTCTCCAGCATTGCTTTTGGGCTTTTGGAGTAGACCCGCCGGGGCATAGTCAGCTTACAGGCGGGGGCTTTCAACCATGCCGGGTCGTTTAAAGTTCCATCCAGTACCGGGGGCTTCGCTACATAGACGGCTTCCACCACCGGGCGTTTCGCCGAAGTGTTATTGTATTGTGCCGCGCAGCCGCAAAACAGCGCGGACAGCGCTCCGGCGATAATGATTTTTACACTGGAAATACTTTTCATAATCATTCCTTTATTTTTTTATGGTCGAAAACATTATGTATAATCGACACTTATTTACTCAAAACGCAAGAAAGATTTTATAAAAAATCTTTAAAAAAGGTGCTCATGTTCAAGATTTATAAATGCCGATATATGGCAGATTGCGGAAATATTCTTTGTAATCCATGCCGTAGCCAATGACGAAAAGGTCGGGAATTTCAAAGCCGACGTAATCCGCGTTGACATCAACTTTGCGGCGTTCCTGCTTATTGAGCAGGACACATATTTTAAGGCTTGCCGGATTTTGTTCGAGCAGTTTCCGGCGGGTATAGAACAAGGTATTACCGCTATCGAGAATCTCATCCACTATAAGTACGTCTTTGCCGGACAGGTCAAGTTTGAATTCGGAGCGCAACGAGATATTGCCGGAGCTTTCGGTTCCGGCGTAGGATGAGATCATGATGGAATCCAAATGCATGGGGATGGTAACAGCTCTGACCAGGTCGGCAGTAAACAGCATGGCGCCATTACTTATGGACACCACCGTTAATTCTCCGTCTTTATAATCTTCAGAAATGCGCCGTCCGAGTTCAGCGATTTTATTTTGAATATCCACGGCGCTGATATATACTTCAGGATTGGAGTATTTCATTTTTTTACGGTGGCGTCTTTCTTCATCGCTTCCTGACGTCGTTTTTCGATGGCGACGGCATCCTGCATGATCGAGGTGCTGAGTTTTCCGGCGGCGGCGCTGATTGCCGAGGCGAAAGCTCCTGGGGTT
>JAFGXT010000028.1 GCA_016936495.1 Victivallales bacterium | reverse complement strand
TTTGGCGGTAACCGTTTATCCTGAAATCCGCTTTGCCTGGGGTCTCCCAAAGCACTACAAGTTCCAGTTCTACAGATTTGTAACCCTTGTCTTTGAGACCGGAAAAGTTTTTGATGACATTGACGCCGGGCTGGAAAGGCACATAGTTCCAGCCGCCGAAGGTAAATGGACCGCAGTCGGTGATCATATAACGTCCGTCCCCTTGCGCCACCACGGTGCCGTGAGGACGGACAAGGCGCAACATATCCGTCTCGATGTTGAAGCGGTAAAAGTCGTAAGCAAAGAAACTTATGCAGAAAAATAAAAATGCTACAGGGAAGCAGAAGTAATAAGTCCGTTCGAAATGTTTTTTTCTTATTCTGATATAATATCCTACCAAAACTCCGGCATATATCGCAAGTAATGGCAGTATTGGAGCCCGGAAGCGCGAAAGAATATAAAATGCTGCTATGCTGAACCAGTAGGCGACGATAAGATAAGTCAATAATTGAAATTCAAGCTTGTGGCGTAACAGCCGGTAAAGGCATACGATCCCTGCCAGACCCATAGCAATAAATACCCAGCTTTCCATAAAACCGAATATCGACAGGGTCTTACTCAGTCCGCCGTGTGTTTCATAAGAAATATTATTGGGGAGTTCATGTCTGTCCCAGAATAACAGCAATTTTCTGAAAGTTAGCTCCGCAAAAGCCGCAGGTTCATTAACAAACCAGTCCCATATATGTTTCTGAACCGGAGTTGCATCGCCGCTCCAGAGACTGTAAGTCTCCGGGTATTCCATTGCTCCGGCGCCCATGTGCGCCTCGCGTCCACCCGGCGGAGATTCCGGCGTATTGCCCAGCGCCAGTACGTTTTGCGCGGCGCTTGACGGCGGACTTAATTTTCCCAGTTTTTGCGTGTTGTAGATCATGAAGGGCAGTTGTGGAAGCGTCATGAAGATAATGAAGATCAATGCCGGAATAAAGCGTTTCAACATAGCGCCCGGTGAGCGTGCGGGTTCTTTTTGTCCGTTTTTGAACTGACTCAGCAGAGCCGCCGCCAGCAGTCCGGGGAAAAATAACCAGACATTACCTCGGGTGAGGATGGCGCAACCGTAGACCAGTCCGACCAGAGCCCAGCGTTTCCAGTTACGTTTTTTTATTGCCAGTATGCACAGGAAAAACAGTAGCACGAGCCAGAAGGTCTGTAGCGTTACAATCAGGTGAAATGGCGTGTAAAGGATGAGGATTCCACAGAAGGTCAGCAACGTGGCGCAGATTACCCCGCTGTTTTTGCCGCCGAGCCTGGCGGCGCTCAATCCGGCGATATATACGGTAAGGGCTCCCAACACCGATTGTGCAACGATGATTATCCATATTGCATCACCGAACAATACTTTCAGTATCGGCAGAAAAACCGCATAATAAAAGGGTTGATAGTAGAAAGGCGAGTTGAACTCGCCCCGTGCCACCAGATTGGACAAATTCATATAAGTGGCCATATCGGTGAGCGGGGACGGAGTGCTTACGTCATTTCTGCCGCCGTTGAAATTGAGTAATTCGATACCCGCCGCCATTCTGATGATAAACGCGGTTACCGCCAGAAGGCACAGTATCAGAATAAATCTTTTTCGCATTGCAGCTCCGTCCGTGGTATGTTTCTTTTAGAGACTCATCAGATCATTTTCTTTGTTCTGCAGAACGGTTTCGACTTCTTTGATGTAGTCATCAGTCAATTTTTGAATGTCATCAAGCATAGCCTTGAGGTCATCCTCAGTTATCTCTGTATTTTTCTGCGCTTTCTTCGCTGTGTCATTGGCGTCACGGCGGATGTTTCTGATCGCGATTTTGGCGTCTTCGGCTCTGGTCTTGACTTGTTTGGTCAGGGACAGGCGGCGCTCTTCACTGAGCTCAGGAACTGGCAGGCGCAGAAGTTTTCCGTCACTGACGGGGGATATTCCCAGATTTGATGTGTTCAGGGCTTTTTCCACCACTTGAACCGCGCCCGGATCCCAGGGCTGTATGACCAGCATACGTGCGTCAGGGGTCGTGATTCCGGCGAGTTCTTTCAGGCGTGTCGGGGTACCGTAATAGTCGATGATGAGATTTTCAACCAGAGCCGGAGATGCTTTACCGGTTCTGACCGCGGCGAAATCGGCTTTCATCGCGTCAATGGTTTTCATCATGTGTTCTTCAGTATCTTCCAACAGCAGTTCGATTGAAACGTTGCTCATTTTTCTCCGCCTCCATTAAAGGTTTTTGTGTTCATCCACAAATAATGTGTTTATTTAATTTATCATATATTTTTCACGGGTCAAACCCTAAAGCATTTTTGCTGCTATAAAACCGGATCAGCCCAATATGCGCGAAGCTGCCGGACTTTGGCGCAGACGTCTTCCGCCATGGTTATTTCAGTCACCATGGCTATGCGACATGCTCCGCAATTGAGCAGTTGCCGGATATGATGCTCTTTTATGCCGCCCATCACTGAGAATGGCATATTTACATGAGAAGCAATACTTTTGAGCGTGTCCAGTCCTAAAGCCCCGCACTGTACATTTTTTGTGGCGGTGGTGAATATGGGACCGATATTTATACATCCGGCTCCCGCCTGTGCGGCAGCGAGCGCTTCTTCGATATTATGAGTGGAGTTGCCGATGAGCAGCTCCGGGGCAATCCGGCGGGCTGCTTCTACGGGCAGGTCATCCTGTCCCAGATGCACGCCGTCGGCTCCCGCCGCGAGGGCTATGTCAACATGATCGTTCATCATAAAGAGCATATCGTATTTCGCGGTTATGTCGCGATAGGCTTCAGCGAGTTTATATATTTCTCGTTTTGATTTGTTTTTTTCCCGGAGCTGCACAATTTTAGCGCCGCCGTCCGCCACCGCCATAAGTATGTCCAGTACCGGGCGGTTATTGGTGAATTCCGAGGATATGACCGGATATAGATCAATTTCATTGAAACGTCGGACGCGTTCTTCAAGTATATTCATAGATTTTTCTTATGGGTTGTTATGATTTACGAGGGGTGAATTTTTCACAGTCGTCCATCGGGTCGGTGGTTTTGTCCCAGAGACCGCAACGGGTATGGAAAGGATGTTCTATAAAGTGTGCGCAATCTTTGCAGAAGCGTCTTACGTCCTGCGATATATTATGTTTAACGCTCACCGGAGCATCTTCGCCGAGGAAGTTGGCAAACGCGGATAAACCGGTGTTTTTGTTTTTATCGGTGGCGGGTTCCGTGGCGGGTTCGGGGAAATCGGCAAGTTTGCCGTCGCACAGCGCGCACTTTAATATTTTAGCGGTAACCGTCCAACCGTCAAGTATGGCGCCTTCTTTGACGAAAGTTTCCTGTTTACACAAAGGGCAAATGATCTTTTCACCTGCTTTCATAGAGCGCATTCCATTATTTGTTGAACTTGTTACCATGATAGTATAGCACACCGGCAGGAAAAATAAACTCTTTGTTTTAATTTTATCGAAGGGTTTTCGCGTTGAGAAAATTGTGATTTTTTTTTAAACAGCTTGCATTTGTATTATTCGTGTAGTACAATTGTAATACACTACTAGAACACAATCAGGGATTGTTATGAAACTTGACGTCAACAGCGGAGTACCGATATATCTGCAAATAATTGAGCAGATAAAAAACTCTATTCTTTACGGACACTACCGTGGTGGTGACCGGATTCAGCCGGTACGCGAATTGGCGATAAGCCTGCGTGTAAATCCTAATACCGTGGCGAAAGCTTATCGCATACTTCAAGAAGAAGGCTGGCTGGAGAGTCGTCCCGGCGGCGGGAATTTCATTGTCGAGCAGACCGATGAAAAAGTGGTGTTCAAACGTGAAGAGACATTGCGCGACGAGCTTGCGGCGGTCATACGCAAAGCCGAGCTTTTAGGCGTTGAGCCGAAGCAACTGAGTGGGATATTGGTTGAACTTTTAAATAAAAGGGGTGAGGAATGAAAGCTGTTGTTGCATTGATAAATAAAGAATGGCGTCATCGGCGAATATTGTTGCTGTTTATGCTGCTGGGGATAGTCGTATTGTGCTCTGCCTTACATCTTCTGAGTTATATTGAAGCGGTTAAGCCCTATATCGGTAATATTGCATTCGGACTGATGATCGGATTGCCATTATTGTTTTGCCTTTGTATTACCGATGCGTTTGCGCATGAATTTGACCGTAACACGATGCCGTTATTGCTGGGATTGCCAGTTAGACCGGGGCAGATATACTGGATCAAGTATCTGGTAAGCGTGGCGTCGTTTGTGATCTTGAGTTTAGGCCTGGAGATATTGCTGCCGTTGTTGAGTGTATCTGACATTAATTTCTTTACCGGTCTTACCGTTCATCAGCAGTTGCTATTTGCTGGATGCATCGCGGTGGTTTTATTACTTTTTCATGCGATGGTATTTTTCTGTTCGCTGGTGGGACGCAGTACGTCAAACAGTATTATCGCGTTCATTATTGTGCCTTTGTTGTATGTATTCACAACTCCGGCGGTGGCTCTGATATTGATGTTTGTGCCCGGATTTGACTGGAGCACCATAATGATATTTCTATTTGTGGATGGCTTGCTTCTTTATACAGGATTAATTATATTTTGTAATTGGCTGTGGTGCCGGCGTATTTCCCGTGGCAGAAAAATCGTAGTGCCATTGGTATTTGCAGCAATAAGCGTGATTTTATTCGGGTGGGTTATCTATTTAATTGCATATACTTGGGGAGCGTATGAATATCACAGCGCGGTCGCTGCCGCAGAAAAGCGTGGTATGATAACCGATTATCGTGACCACATGAAACCTTTTGCTCCTGATGACGTTGACATTGTTCCCATGCTGGAAAAATTCAACCGTGAATATACCCGGGTGAAAAAAGAACACGCGGCTAAATTTCAAGTTTTTGATGAATTTATTGAAAACACTACCGACTTGAAGGTGGGGCATTGGCGCCGACGTAAACCCCGGCAACCAGAAGAGAAAGCCATTGACGAGGCAGTCCAGTTTTTTCTACATTCCCCGGAGGCAACTAAGCTTTATTCAATGCTTGTCCAGATTGCCAATACCCCTCACGCCCGAATGGATTTGAGTTATTCCGATTACACACAGCGCGATTCTGCATGGAATAGGGGGTCAGTCTTCTACTCGTTGGTGTTTCTTACTCTCCGGGCATTTGCCTATCGTCAAACGGGGCAGGATGGTGCCATGATCTCGTCCTGGCGTACTGCGCTCAAGCTTATGGATATACGCAGCCGGGATGATATTTATGCGGATTATTATTATAAATACAGACTGGTTAGTTCAATAATCAAGTCTGGAGTATGCACGCCTGCCGCTGGGAATTTTTATCACGAGCTTTCCGCAGATCAGGGCGAGTGTGAATCTTCCGCTTCTTTAAAGGACATCTCCTGGCTGACTGAATTTCACCGTGACGCGCCGGATATACTTTCATTGCAATTACTGAAGGGATACATGTATATTTATTATGATGGAGGATACGCACTAAAAGAACTAAGTTCATGGGAGCTTGTTTTGTTGCGGACATTGGTCTGGTCGCGTACAAATTACCTTAGTGCAGAGCGGATCCGTCAACGTATCGTTTTACTTGATTTATATGAACTGGCACAGAAAACGCCATTATTCAAAGATATTCAGGAACTGCACAACCGTTGTCTTTCTGATTTAGTTACGGGTACGCCTCTGGGATTGGATATGACGGTGATAACCGGATACTATAACTTCAGAAAACTTAACAACGCCAATCAACTGGCATTGGCATTACTGAGTTATCGTTGCGAACATGGTTCCTTTCCGGCAACGCTGGAACAGCTTACCCCTAAATTAATAAAGCAAATTCCGCACGGGACATTTACCGGAAAACCTTTTACTTACAGTTATGACGACAATGGCTTTACCCTGAGTAACGACGATGCGCCAGAGGGAGCTCGCAGTGGATTATATGATTTGAAAATAACTTTCCGGTGTTTGCCGGAGACACAACAGGAGAATAAATAATGTTTATGACTTTGATATGGAGTGAATGGCGGCGCCAACGCCGTGCGCTGATAATGCTGGGCGTGGTCAATCTAACGGTCTGGATTATTATATTCAGCACTATATTAATGAATATCACTATTCGTAAGTCAGATTATCATATACTCGTTGGCTATGCGGTGTTGTTTATGGAGATTATAAGCGTCTATGTTATTACCACAGACATATTTGCCGGGGAGTTGCGGGACAAGACGGTGGTCATCCTCAATACTCTGCCGGTAAGTCCATGGCAGATTTACTGGGGAAAGTTCGCTTATACGCTTGGAGTTGTCATTGTTACTTATGCCGTAAATTGGCTGTTGGTGATGGGATGGCTGGAACTTGCCGGAGATCAGAAATTAGAATTGCGACTACTCTGGTTTACCGGAAGTCTGATATTGATATTGCATGCGGCGGTGTTTTTTACCTCGCTGACCTTTACGCGTTCTCATTTCGGCATCGGAGCATTACTGCTATGGCCTTTGCCCGCGCTGCTGCTGTTTCCAGCCGTCGTGCCTCTATGTATTATAGTTAGCAATCTTACCATGATTAACCAGAACGTAAAATTTGTAGAGATAGGGATAATGATTGATCTGTCATTATTGTGGCTGATGCTGGTGATGTTCGGCTGGTATTTATGGAGCCGTAGGCGGGTTTTGGGAAAAGGTTTGCTGAAACCGCTTTTAATTGGAATATTAGCGTTGTTGACTATACCAAGTCTGATTAATGCTACTGCTTACGCCGTTACCTCGATGATGTTAAATAATGCTGAAAACGAGGCGCAGGCAGCCGGATTGACAATAGGTATAGCAGATACCGCTCCGCTCTTTTCCGTAGTTTCTCCTGAAGATGACGCTGCGATTCCTGTACTTGAATTCAAGAAAAAATGGAAGCGGTTTCGCTATATGAAAATTTCATGGGCAGTATTGCTCAAAACCGACGGCAATCCCGAGGCTCAGGTTGATATTTTGAAAAATATTCTTGACGATAAAAGTGAAATGCCCCCTGCCGCTTTTACTGAAATGATGGAAGATTTAGACAAAATATTTGCTCGAAAGGTTTTCGTTCCTCTGAAGTACAATAACGATCAGCAATGGATGTGGCATCGTGGTTACAGTCGGGATAGAATCGCGCTTAATTGTGTCATGGACGCATTGATTGTGGCGGCAAAAAATTATGCCGTTGCCGGAGATGAACACCGCTTCTTTACGGTGCTCCACTATTTGGAACAGCTTGCCGGATTCTATTTGCAGATACCTGGACCATTTAACCGAAGTAGTGCGAGCCTTTGTTATAATCTTGCCGATTTACTGGTAATAATGTTCGGACCGGTAACGCCATCGGCATTGCCGCATTATCAGAATTTATTGGACAATGCAGACAACGCTCTAATGGTGGAGTATAACTCCATTGGAAGGCATACGTTTCTATATGAAGATGTATTTCGAAATGAACGGTTGATATATTTATTACTAAAACCGGCATTTAAGGTTATGACCGCTTATGACATCAGGCATGGCATTGATGAAGAAAAGTTGCTTGAACGGGCTCAAGTTACACCATGTTTTAAAGCAATGTCAAAAGAATACAACGCGTTTATAGAAAAGCATAAGCTGTGGTATAAATTCACAAATATGAAAACTTACTTTCCATTTCACTACAGCTACCTGGGGTATGCAGAGAATCGAATTTCAACGTATTTTAATCTCCAGCAACGAATCGTCGCGTTGAAACTGGGATTGGTGTTGAAAATTTACCGGATCGAACACGGAACTTTTCCCGAAAAACTTTCTGAACTGGTTCCTGGCACTATCCCGGAAATTCCCATAAATCCATTTACCGGCAAGGAACTTTTGTATAAGAAAAATAGTGACGACAGTTTCACGTTGCGCATTTCAGATAAATACCCCACTGCTATCAATTATATGCCGTTGGCTACAATATTAAACCGGGAGGAAAAGAAATGAATGATAATGTAATCGAATTGCGGCAGTTGCGCAAGGCTTACAAACGGAAACACGAAGTGGTGAAATCTCTGGATATGACCGTCCGGCGCGGCGCGGTCTATGCGCTCCTCGGCAATAATGGCGTCGGCAAGAGTACTACCATAAAAATGATTACCGGACAGCTCGCGCCGGATTCCGGTATGGTCAGCGTGCTGGGTATGAACCCTATCAAACACGGGGTGGCGGTAAAGCGCCGCACTGCTTACGTCGCGGAAAATCAACGCCTGTACGATTGGATGAGCGTCGATGATCTCATTGCCTTTACTAAAGCCTTTTATCCCCGGTGGAATGACACTACTTGCAAACACCTTCTGGAAATGTTCAAGTTGCCGCGGCGCGGAATGATCAAGGACTTTTCACGCGGAATGTACACTAAAGCCACGTTGCTG
>JAFGXT010000320.1 GCA_016936495.1 Victivallales bacterium | reverse complement strand
TATCAGTGAAGCTGACAAGACGGCAGAAAAATTATTCATTCCAGGCAAATGAGTAGCGCCGGATCACTCCGGCGCGGAGCCGCAAACCACCCCGCAGTTCCCGGCTTTGAAAAAGCCTTTAAAACGAACGTAGAGATTTTAATAATTGAAGCATAACCTGTCTATTATTGGGCTACAGAAATTTCAATAGTAATGATTTCACCGTAAATATCATATTTTAAAATATAAGTAGTTTCATGATATTCATAGAAAATTTCTTTGCCCCATGCAGAATATTTCCCATCATTTGTGAGGTTTAATTTATCCAATGACTGTGGTAATGAATTATTTAAATCATAATAAATTACTATTTGTTTCTTTATGTTTTCAATTATCCTGCTGTTTCTAGCATATTTAGAATCTTCCTTGATAAAGCACAATTGAATAATAGTAATGAAAACAATACAGCATATTGCTATTATAAAAAATATCCTTTTCCCTTTTGTTATCTTATTCATTTCTTTTAGTCTCTGGTTATTTGAACATTATAACTTCTGGTAATAATCCCGGATTTTTAACGACATAAGCTGCCGACGCTTTCCAAGAAATTTATCGTAGTCATCCAGCTGGTAGTCTGCAATATCGTGCGGTATGCAGTGCATTGACAAATTATTTTTCATGTCTACATCAGATACGATTGTGCCGTATTTGGGCTGTCCTGTACCACATTGTTCCCAAAGCTCGGAGAAATAGTGTTCCGGGGCTTTATCTCCAATCGAAATATTCGTCTCTGTCTGCATTATCACGTAATTGGCAATCTGATTGTAAGAGCTCCTGACAAGACCATTTTTCTTCAAGTAGTTGCGTGGGAAGATATGATGGACATCGCCCTTGATTTCAATTAATTCTCTGACATTGATGTCTTTTGAAAGAAAGCCTTTATCATTACTATGGGCTTGTGATGCCAGATAAACTTTGAAGTACGGACTGCTAGCTACAGAGGTATTCATATTCAAAGGCAAACCGGATTCCCAGAATGCACTGGACAATTCTGCGTTCTCAATTTCTTCAAGATACGCTTCCGTTCCTTTCTCATCAATACGCTTGATATCGAAGTCAAATGAAGATTCGGGAGAGCTGGAATAACGTCCGGTCAATACAGACATAACATACCAACGGCGAACAACCGATTCGATTAGCTGTGGACGTTCTTTTTTGCTTCTCATCGTCAGATAAATAATATAGGCGAAGTTTAAGGCATTCTGAGAACGAATCATGCTTGAATCAAGGAATCCTGCTGACCTTATTATCATTACAAACTTTTTGAAGTTCGTTTCGTTCATAAAGTCCATTATTCCAGCAGACAGTTCCTTAAACGATTCTTCTTCAATTGCGACTTCATAATCTCTAGTTGCAAAGTTTCTACCGGACAGGAGGGCGACAAGATCCTGAAGCTTACCACGTTTAAAGCGATACGTAAATGCAACCCTCAACATGTCAGTATACGATGGGTCGTAAATATCATCATTCTCGTTCCTGAGCCAGGACATTGCTTTGAAATAATCAGTTCGAGTAAACTCAGAATCCCAATCCCTTAAATAACGGAAAAATTCAGGGGCAACAGCAAGATGGCAAAAATAATCAATGGTTTTCCTTAATTCATGTCCGCCGCATGCTTCATTCGCTGCAATTTTTGACATGGCAAAGTCTGCCTGACTAAGCACTGCTCCTTTTGCATTGATTCGAATAAAAATCTCGGTAATCGTTTCAATATCCAGGTCTGAGTTCAACTCAATAACCCCAATATGATTATTAACGATTCCTTTCAGTAGCTCGATACTGCTGAAAATTTCGTCCTGCTCCTGAATATCGTTTTTGTAGCAATAGTCATTCACGTATTTAAGCATTTTGAACCCAGGAGCCCACACCTCGGATATATCAGCAACCCAAGTCTTGTCTTTTTCAATAGCCGGGTTTCTAACTTCAAAACGCTTTTCAAGTGGATTAAAAGCGATTTTCATCGCAGTACGTTTGTAGTCCTTGGTAATTATTTCCATCCCAAGAATTGATGTCATCAAAGCAGTAATACGCTGCTGTCCGTCAATAAGAATTCTTTTGCCTTCAGATATACTACCGTCTTTCAAACGAACAGCGTGATTTCTCCATACAATCAGATAACCAACCGGATATCCCTGATAAAGAGAGTCTATCAAATCTCTGACCTGGGTACTACTCCATACAAAAGGACGTTGAATTTCCGGTATTGCAATCTCTTTCGAAGTAATCCAGGATAATAATGTGTTTATCGGATGTTGGTTGACGGAATACTTCTGAATACTCATTATCTCTCCTCATTTTCAGTATCTTTATAAATAACAAAATTTTTCTATATCAAAAATCCAGCAATGCCCCGTTCACACGCAACCATTCTTTTTTTTCTTTATAGTCCGGCATGACCCGTTCGAGTAAACGCCAAAACTCTTTGGAATGGTCGTGATGTCTCAGATGACAGAGTTCATGAGTTACCACGTAATCAACAATTGACATCGGAGCTATAATAATTTTCCAGTTGAAGTTCATGATTCCATCGCTCGTACAGCTTCCCCAACGCTGTTTGAGCGTCTTTATTGTCAATCCGTGGTAAGATGCCCCCACGCGGTCTTTGTAGCGGTCAAGACGCTGTTTTAGTTTCATTTCGGCATGTGCGATATACCAGTCGGTTAACAACTCCCTGACAGATGTATCTATTCTGTCTGCTTCACGTGATTTCACTGTTACGACAAAGCGTCCGTTCTTGAGTTCTATCCCTGTGTTGTCCCCGTGAATTACTTTCAGCCGGTAGTTTCTGCCGAGGTACTGAAAACATTCCCCGCTGACAAATTCCTTCGGTTTCTGCGGATACTGGACTTCCTCGTTGAATTTTATCTTACTGATAATCCATGGCGTCTTGTGCCTGATGATTTCAGCAATATGTTCTTCTGACAGGTCTGCAGGAACAATAATACTCACTTCGTTATGCGGTGATACCTGGAGCGAAGCGGTCTTTTTTCTATCACGTCGAATGACTTTATAATCAAAAATGGGCTTAGCGTTTACCAAAATTCACCCTCGCCAGTTCGATATACCGTTCCATTACGGCTTTGTTTACTTTTGGATCTTTCACGAACTTCAGCAGCAAACGTTTAATATCACGCCGGAGTTTTTTAACTTCATCATCCTTTTTGAAAAATTCCACAATGGCGGTGCGCTCCTTCAGCATCTCAAAGATTGTCGATGAGGTCTCGACCATGGACAAACGTTCTTCTTCCGTCGGTTCTTCGATATTTGCTTCAGCCTTCAGGATATTGTAAAAAGCATATTCCTGCTTGCTCAGTCCCAGTTCTTCCGCTTCCGATTGCCTTTTGGATTCAATGCTTCCTTTGAATTCAGTTAGTTCAAGCAACAGTTGTTCCCATTTTCCATGATATTTCTTCAAGATGTCCCTGAGGCGTTCGCTCAATTTCTGGTAGAACTCAGGGTCATTTTCCAAATTGATTGTAATATGGTGTTTTATGGCGTGTTCGATTTCACTCGCCTGTGCCTTGGGTGATTTCAAGGCTTTCACATGCTTATCAAAACCATCAGACAAAAGATTCACAGGTGGTATTTTCGGGTCTACTCCACTGGCATAGATATGTTCTTCAATCAGTTGCCGAACTTTCTCGCCGCATCCGGTGATATTCAGTTCTTCATCACGATAACGATTTTTGGCGGCTATGACAATTTTCCCCAGCATCTTCATGTCGCCGATATACGGACTTGCCTCTACCTTGGGCATGATAATATCCATCATCTTCATGAACTTCTTGAAGTCGATCATGAAACTTGAACGAATCTGTTCATCTTCAAGTTCCTGAACACATGCTTCAATGTCTTTCATATCCACATCATTGAAATACGATACGGCTTTCGTATGGTACATATCCAGTTTAGGCAGTTCATCCTTGATGGGAATCAACGCTCCTTCCACATCGTCACTGCTGAATATTTCCAGTGCTTCATGCAGGTAATCTGACAAACCGTAATAATCTACGATGTACCCCCTTGTCTTATTGGTCGCCACACGGTTCACTCTGGCAATCGCCTGAAGCAGGTTATGCTCCACCAGTTTCCGGTCTAAATACATCACCTGTTCAACCGGAGCATCAAATCCGGTCAACAGCATATCCTTCACAATCAGGAAACACAACTGGTCATTTTCCATTGGTTTCTTGAATCGGTCTTCATATTGCTTGTGTTTAGTTCCGTCAGTATGTTCGGCAATATGGGGCTTGTCGTTATGGTCTCCGCTGATAATTACCGCGGACTCAGGGGCTCCCAGTTTGTCCAGAGCCTTCTTGTAGCGTACTGCCGCCTCACGGCTGGAAGTAACTATCTGAGCCTTGAACCCGTTCGGTTGGATATGAGTCCGGTAGTGCTCCAGAATATCGGCCGCCACCATTTCAATGCGTTTCGGAGCCTCCAGCACGGCTTGCTCCCTGCCGTACTTCTTTCTGATTTCCTCCTGCTCTTCGGGAGTCTTGTCTCCAAAGTAGATTTCGAAAAGTCTGTCCAAAGAGTCTCCGGTTACTTTTGTTCTGACCTCTCGTCCTTCGTAAAGGATTTGAAGAGTTGCTCCGTCCTCCACCGCCTGATTGATGGTGTAAGTATCAATATACTTTCCGAATTCATTTTTTGTCTTTTCTGATTTGATCAGCGGTGTGCCGGTAAAGGCTATCTTTGGAGCGTTCGGCAGAGCCTTGTTCAGGTTGACCCCGAGCGTTGTGTACTGACTGCGATGCGCTTCGTCGATCAGCACAACAATCTTACTACTTTCGTTCAATACATCCATTTCGCCGAACTCATCATCAGCCTGAAATTTATGAATCATCGCCGTAACCAGATCACTGCTGTCCTTCATCAACAACCGCTTCAACTTCTTCACGCTATTCGCATGATGTACCGTTTCGTTCTGACAACGCTTAAATGTTCCGGTCAACTGTCCGTCCAGCTGGGTGCGGTCGGTAACAAACACAATCTTATAATTCTTCAATTCCTCGTCCCTGCGCATCTGCAAGGCAAAATAAACCATCGTCAGCGACTTGCCGCTGCCCTGAGTGTGCCAGACCACTCCGCCCTTGTCGTAACGGTCTTTGCCGTGCTTCAGGCGTTTTATAGCCTTATGTACCGCACGGTACTGCTGATAACGACACACCTTTTTGATGGTCTTCCCGTTCGTTACCTCGAATATGATAAAGTTCCTGATGATGTCCAGCAGGTTCTTTTTATTGAATACCCCGCCCAGAAGCATCTCCTGCGAAGAAAGTTCCGTTCCTTTATCCTCATCCACTCCCAGACTTTTATTGTCTTCCCCTGCCTTGAATGGATAAGCGTCCTTCCATTCCATGAAATGCTCGTATCCCGCTCCAATTGTCCCCAGTACCGCTTTGTCATAATGCGTGGACACCAGTAGTTGATTGTACCAGAACAACCGTTCCGCTCCTTCATGCTCTTGCGGATAACGTTTGTTCTGATACCGGTGAAGCTGATTGATTCCTGATTCCAGCGGATTAGTGATAAAAGGGGATTTACATTCGATAACCGCCAGCGGCATACCGTTGACAAACACCACCACATCAGGAATAATATTCTGTTTCAGACCGTGAACTTTGAACTGATTGACCACCAGAAATTCATTGTTATCGATATTATCAAAGTCGATGATTTTCACCGTTTGGCTCTTGCGTCCCTTGCCCATGTCTTGTTCCAGAGCCATGTATTCGACGATCCGCTCAAAGAACCACTGATTCGACTCCATCAATGAAGACTTGTTGATATGGGTCAACTCATGAACGGTTTTCTGAAGGTTCTCTTCAGAAATCCACGGATTGATTCTTTTAATAGACGAACGCAGACGATTCCCCAGCACCACCTCCCGCCAGGTATTCCTTTCAGGCTGCTTAACTTCCGGCGACAGTTCCGAACCGTGTACATAAACATACCCCAGCTTCTGAAGCTGTTCTATACACGGTTCTTCTACTCTGCTGTATTCGTCATTCATGGCTACGCCTTATTTTTATATTCCTCAATTAATTCACCCAGGGGGAAATATACTATAGTAACGTCTTTAGTGTCATTACAAACCTGTCCCCCATTTAACTCTTTAAAATTACTTTTGTGAGGTTCTGGGCTTGTATAAAACACATATTTTGACTTGCTTTTTTTTTCTTCCTCTGTCTCTTTACCTACTACTTTGCCTATATCGCTTTTAAGCTTTCCATTGTTTGATGGGGAGACTGCCGCAAAAACTTCTGCCACAATATTGTTATTTTCAATATCATATCCACTTTGAGGACCAAGATTCAGCGAGAATTCCTGATTTTCATATCCATTTTTCCACAACCATTCTACGGCTCGATATGTTACCATATAGGTAAAGGTCTGGTTTACCTGCTCAATAAAATTTAGTTGTTCTTCTGGCTTTTCCGGATTGAATCCACATTGCTCAAACTTAGCTTTTGCCAACAATTCAAGACCAGAAAGATTTTTATGAAACGTGAGACGATCAGCAGCCTCTTTGAGATTATTCTTCCAAGTGTCAAGTTGTTCTGAATTTTTAATCTCTGTCATTTATCCACGTTCTCCCTCTTTTCACTACGTAACATTTTTTACCAGTGTCTTGATTTTAAGTTTTTTCTGTTAACAAAATCGAACTATTCCAATATAATTTTTTGTTTTTCTTTGCATTTTGTTGACAAACCCATTATACTATAAGCGGACTGGGAATACCCGGTCGGTGAGCGATTCTGGAAACGGAGTCGCTTATTTTGTTTATGGGAATACCTTCCATCCTTTTACCGTGCTATTTTTATAAATATGCTCTGTCACAATATCATATGCCTGATTTGACTGTTCCGGTTTAAGAACATGCCTAGCACACGGATAAGCGCATAAATCCGCCAACTGAATCCCTGCAATGTTGTCTCGTTTGTTTTTGAAGACAAGTGGACATTCAAGTTTTGTCAATCCTGAGATGTACTCCGAGCCCGCAGTCATAAGGCGTAAATATTCAATCTCCAGCATTTCATCTTCTCGTTTGCCTCGTGCTTCAGCAACTATCGGCAACTCCGTTTCTCCGCAGGTCTTCATGAAGTTCATAACACGCTCCATATTGAATTTCAGAGCCAGGCTGTAGGGATTATGCGCTTCAACATATTTAGCCATCAACTTTTGCTTGTTTATCGCGCTGACAAATAGCGTATAGTTGCAATCCTTCATGATATTTGACAACTCTGAGAGAAAGATTACCCTTTTCTCACTATCCATAAGAAACGAAAACGGGCCACTTGCTTTTCTTATATCACGACTGTGTAAGTTAACACCCTCATGGTTCCAGTAACTCAGTTTCAACCTTCCCATCCGTGGTATAATGGTATCAATATAATGTTCCCTCTCAATGACCAGCATAGCCAGTAGGAAAACAGGGAAGTCATTATCAATTTTATCAAGAGAGTGGTCTCCGCATTCATCCATAAAAGCAATATATTTTGAACTGCCGCCTATGTTCTTCATTTTCTCACACCCTCACTTTTCCCGTTAGCAAGTCTTGCATTAAACCTTTTTTCAGGTCTTTGAGCTTCTCTAATCGGGACTTCGATTTTTCGATTTTCTTGTCCTCTGCCAGCAAAATGGAGGTAATGTCATTCTGCTCATCAAGAGAAGGTAACAGAATCTTCAGTTCCTTCAGTTCCCCAACGTTAAAATGTTGCTGAGCAAGTCCTCCTTGTTTCGCAAAAACCTGCCCTTTTCCTATATCTGAATTTATCCATAATGCATAGTAATATGAACTTACAACGTCATTGTTTGGACGAGAAATTATGAGGTCAATACAGTTGCTTCCGGCATAATCAGGGGGGATGACACATGATGTTCCTGGATAGCCAGTTCTTACCGTTACCACATCTCCATATTTCAAAATACTTTTCTGTAGTGTTTGATTGTAAGCGGAATTAGTATAAACAAAATTTGAATTTATTATTCCATTTTCACTCACATTAGCTGAACGCAACAAAGGAATGGTTCCTTTAATATCATAATACTGAGTTGGCTTTATAACTATTCCCACGGAAATGCTGTGACATATTTCCTGACCGCTTACCACCTCCCACTCTTCGGGGATGCGACCAAGGGGGCTGTCTTTGAATCTGGTGTGTCCGATGCCTTTGGTGAACAGTTCCTGCATGAGTGCTTTTTTTAAGTCGCTGAGTTTGGCAATCAGTTTTTGGGTCGCTTCAATGCTTCTGTCCACCGAACTCAGGATTTCAGCGATTTTCTTCTGTTCGGAAAGTGGGGGAAGTAATAATTCTAGCTGAATTAACCTTTTTTGCTGTATACCTGTTGCTGTCGAACCTGTTGAATTTTCAATCAGCATACGCTGAAAAACTTCAAAAGTCATAGCTTGCTTTAAAAAGTCGTTGTCAATTATAGTTGGTTTTGTTTTCAACGCAATGACTCTTTGGCTCAATATATATTTTTGATTATCAGGAACTTGAGCCACATTACCAAGAGGCGCTTCCATTGTTAATAGGATGTCCCCACATTCCAATTGTCCCTTAGTCATCCATTTATCATAAAGTTCTTCTGAACCGACATAACATTCTTTCTGGAAATCAACCCAGCCCATACGAACATTATTCGCTGACAATGCTCTGATGTTCCCGTTCCCCCATTCCATTCCCAGCTTTTTAGGAGTTCGACCACGAAAATCTAAAACTTTTTCTATAAAGTTATCCAAGTAATAAATTCTCCAGCCTTCTGGAATACTACTCATACCCAAGCTCCTTGAGATAGCCTTTCATTACCGTGTCGGCTTCGGCGTATTCCGCTTCGATGTCTTTAAGGGTAACTTTGTATTTGTCCCACCAGTGTTCAAGCTGGGCAATTACTTCCGGGGACAGTTCTGGAGCGGCTTCCGCAATCTGTTCTTTGCTTTCAATGGATGATTTGAACTGGCAATATTCATCATCAATCTGTTCCAGCACAGACGACAAGTCACAGCCCTGCAAGGTTTCCTGAATATAGTCGTTGTTCACTTCAGACACAGGAATACCGCCATTGAGTACGGCTTTTACATCGAAGGCTTCCGGCGGTGGCGAGGTATCGGCATATCGGCGAATGTTCAGATTAAAATCATTCTCGGCAATTTCATCAATGTCTACGACTCTGGAATAACGTTTGTGCTCGGCAAATTCTTCATAGGTGGAAACGATTTGAGCGATATGTTTTTCACGCAGGTAGTTCTGAGCCTTGCCCTCTTCACATTCCAGTTCGGCATTGATAAATAACACTTTTCCCTTACGTTCCACTGACTTCTTTTTGTTGATGATCAGAACAGCGGTAGGGATGCCCGCACCATAGAACAGATTCGGAGCCAGTCCAATGACCGCTTCGAGGATATCGTCTTTTAGAATACCTTCACGGATGGCTTTTTCTGAGCTTCCACGGAACAGTACACCATGAGGCATGACCACGCCCAGCTTTCCTTCCGCATTCAATGAACTAATCATGTGCTGGACAAACGCCAGGTCCCCCTGGCCCTTTGGAGGCAGACCGTACTTGAAGCGACCAAAACCGTCATGCAGGGCTTCATCAAGTCCCCAGTTGTTCAGACTGAAAGGAGGATTGGCGATAACCCGGTCGAAAGTCTCCAGAATCCCTCCGGCGGTATGCTTCGGATCCCGTATGGTATCGCCCCGGGCGATATTGGCGTTATAGACTCCGTGGAGGAACATATTCATCTTACATATTGCCCAGGTGGACAGGTTCATTTCCTGCCCGTAGAGCGACACGTTAGAGTCTTTACCGCCGTGTTCGCCGATGTAGGATTTACTTTGAATCAACATGCCGCCGCTTCCGCAGGTCGGGTCATAGATCTTCATGCCCTCGGCTGGCTTGAGCAGTTCCACAATCAGACGAACCACGGCAGGAGGAGTGTAAAATTCTCCGCCCTTTTTTCCGGCAGTATCGGCAAATTGCTTGATAAGATATTCATAAGCCGCCCCGAGAAAGTCGGGACGTTCAAAGTCTTCGGTCCTTAAGCGGTGTTTGCTGAAATGACTGATAAGATCACGGAGTTTATTGTCCGGCAGTTTGTTTTTGATATTAAAGTCAATTGCCGCCAGAACGCCTTCCAGGGATGTGTTTTTCTCTTCAATCGCCTCTGTTGCTTTATTGAGTTCCGCTCCGATGTCATGCTTAAGGTTTTTCAGGTGCGACCATCTGGCACGTTCAGGAATGAAAAAGGTATCGCCGTATTCGTCTTCATCTTCAGCCATCGACTGCGCTTCTTCCTGAGAACTTCCTTCTGCCTGGTAATATTTGATGATGCGTTCACGTTCTTCTTCAAAGGCGTCAGACAAACGACGAAGAAATAACATTCCGAATATATAGTCCTTATATTCCGAAGCGTCCATGTTACCCCGAAGGATATCGGCAGCGCCCCAAAGATAGGATTCAAGCTGAGCGAGAGTAAGTTTCGATTCCATAAACATCAATTCCCCTGAAAAGAGATAATCATTCCAGCAGGAATGTAATAAAAACACATGATTTATGGTGAAAAATAACAGACATTATGCCTGGTTTCAAGCAACAATGTAAATTCTGCTCAAAAAAAGGTTCAGAAAACAGCAATTCAGGCAATCCGGATCTAAGAGCTCAATGAAATTTCTATTGTTGTGGTTTATTTTAATTTTTGTTTGGCTTGCTGGACGATTTGGGGGAGGGGGATGCCTTTTTTGTCTTGGCAGGCAACTTCCAAGAGCTCCAGGGCGAGTTCCCGGACTTCGGCGGCTGAAGCTTTGTGTAAGGCTCCAAGCACTTTTGCGGTAGCGATGTGTTCTTCCTGCATCGCGATTGTGATTTTCTCACGGGTAACTTTGCCCGGTTTTCTGCCCGCCGGAGATTTGGCTTTGCCAGTGTCTGCGGATTCGTTCCATTGATTTTCTTTTTGTAACCCTGCAAGGATGCTTGATGTCTTTTTCATAATTTTATTTTCCTGTAGCTGATGGTTTTATGTTAATGCCGCAAATATGGCTTTGTCC
>JAFGXT010000319.1 GCA_016936495.1 Victivallales bacterium | reverse complement strand
TATCAGTGAAGCTGACAAGACGGCAGAAAAATTATTCATTCCAGGCAAATGAGTAGCGCCGGATCACTCCGGCGCGGAGCCGCAAACTGCCCCGCAGTTCCCGGCTTTGAAAAAGCCTTGCCGGGTATAAATCCATTGAAGTCATCTTGCGATGTATTGTTATACTTTGCATTTTTGCGTTTGTTTGACATTTTGCTCTGCAGATTCATTTTAGCTTCTTGATTGCTGAGCTTCCCAATATAGAAGTCATCTGTTCAATTGCCATTTTATTTAAAATCACCAGTCTTTGTTTTTGAGCAATACCCTGTTTAATCAACTCGGCGTTCATGCTTTCCAAGTTGGATAACACAATGAGTTGCTGGATGGTTGCTACGTCACGCATGTTGCCTTTTTCATCGGGATTCTGCTCTTTCCACTCTTTTGCTGTTTGACTAAAAAGTGCCACATTGAGCATATCTGCCTCATTTGCATAGGTGAAAGATTGCTGTTTTTTTGATACAATAAGAGGGATCAGATTTTCCTTAATCGCATCGGTGTGAATCTTATAGTTGATTTTGGAGATGGTTCTACTCAGATTCCACTCCAATGCCTTGGGGGAAGTTTCCGCTTCTTTTAGTCTTTGATAATCTTTTATGATATACAGTTTGAACTCGGCAGATATCCAGGAGGCAAATTCGAAGGCAATATCTTTATGAGCAAAGGTACCGCCGTAGCGACCGGATTTTGAGATTATTCCAATGGCATTAGTGCTCTTTATCCACTTTTGGGGAGAAAGTGTAAACGCATTGTAGCCGGATTCCTGTTTAAACCTATCGAATTCGATAGGTTTAAAATCCGGGTTGCTGAAAGACTCCCAAAGACCGAGAAATTCAATGGTATCCCTTAATCGCATCCAGTTATTTATTACAATAAATGCGTCATCTTTGTTCTTGTACTTGGCAATATCGGTCAAGGAGATGTAATCATCTTCATGATTCCTGCTGATAACCGTTATTTCTGTACCCTTTGCTTGAAGTGTCGTCTTCATTACTTTACCTCGCTAATCTGATGGGAGTAACAATGTAGATTGTAACAACGCAAAAAGCAAGCAAAAAAGAATAAACACCTTGTTTTCTAATACTCTATTTATGTTTGTCTTATTGAAGGATCACTCCGGCGCGGAGCCGTAAACCACCCCGCAGTTCCCGGCTTTGAAAAAGCCTTTTAAAACGAACGTAGAGAAATCTTTACGCTGAGCTTTATAGAGAGGAAGCGCATTCGGCATGATGAAATAAAATATAGTTACAACAATTCGCGGAAATTGTTTGTCAAAATATTGAAAACAGTTATTCCTATGTTATTTTTGATTTAAGATAAATATCATATGAATGATATCTGAAAACTATATAATAACTTGTTATGCTAAATAAAATTTATTCATTTAATGGCAAATAATTGGAACATCCCAGATTGGTTAGAAAAAGAAGTCCGAAAGCGTGACAAGGTTTGTGTATATTGTGGTTGTGAATTCACGTCCCCTAATGTATCCAAGAAAACCGCAGCCAGTTGGGAGCATATTATTAATGATGCCAAGATTATAACCATAGAAAACATTGCAATGTGTTGCTGTGGTTGTAACGCGAGTAAGGGGCAAAAGAAATTATCAGATTGGTTGGGTTCAAAATATTGTCAAGTGAAGGGTATCACCCTTAAATCTGTAGCGCCGATTGTAAAACAGGCTATTGAAAATGGTCAATAATTTCAAGCATAACAAGCCCCTTGCACCGGACGCCTAAACGGAGCCGGTGAAGGGTCAGTTGGGTTATAAATATGAAACGAATCACGACCATACTTGCCATCCTGCTATCGGCTTCTGTATGCCTTGCCTCCGGGTGGAATGATTTCTCCCTCGACATCGGAGACGGCTACAATGTCTTTCGTGCAAACAGCATGGATGTCTGCATCGGCAGAGCCGATGGCAGTCTGATTCTGTATCCTCGTGATCACGACGAGGTCGGACCTGTTGTCCGCTACATCGTTACCCCTGACTACATTTTGACGAAGAATCTCGGGCGAACGCCTCGGAATCTATTTGAGGGAGACACCTTTCAGGATGTCGATCCATCCCAAGAGTATTTCTTTATAATTGCCAAAGCCAATGACGAAGTCCATGGGCCATTTTCCGCAGACGAGTTTTCCGAACGACCAGAAATCGCGAATCTCGGAGAGCTTGACTGGCAGATTCCCAAGAACCCCAACTTTTGGCTGCCGATTTTCGGTAGTCTCATGTTTCTTGCAATCGCAACTCCCATCTTAGCAATCAAGTTTCTTTGGATCACGATTCCCGTTATAGTCGGATTGATTCTGCTTATCCAACATATCAGAAAGAAACGGAAAAAGAAGATCCAACCAAGGATTGGATAGGTATCGTCTAAAGCCACGCCGAGCGCGTCTCCAGGCGAACCGTAAACCTGATCGTTAGGCAAAGGAAATATCGCATTTGACCATTTTTTCCAGTTTTTTCACTTTGAGCTTAAATCTTTGGCGTTTTTCTCCTCATGGTTTTCTTGCGATTGCCATTTTTTGACCTGAGCTTCGATTTTTTCGGCGGTCAGGGTGTAGGCTTCTTTGCCGAACTTTATGAGGGGCTCTTTCAGTCCCACGGTCTCGACAAGATACAATACTCCCAGCACGGCAAGCACGATCTTCCATTGTCTTGCCAGAGCAAATATCAGCCAGGTGATTATTCCGATATAAAACATATTCACCTCCCGGGGCGCAAGCCCCTGATTTTTTCAGCTCCGGCTGTTATGCCGGAGCGTTATGGTATGTTTTTGTCAAATTATTTCAGCTTTTCAAATTCTTCGATAAAGAATTTTATTTTGCTCTGGAGATGTTCAAAGGCATACAAATAGATGGTTTCAGGATTGTTTTCTTTGTCTGCGACTTGAAACGATTCCGAAGCAGCGTTTTCCAAATATTCTTTTACGAGTTTTTCAACGTCTGATTTTTTCATTTTTATAGCTCCTTTGGGCTTTGTGTTATTTATAAGTTTCGAAAATGTTCTTCGCGAATTCTGTCCCGTTATTTGCATTGTTTAGCATTGCACCTATAAACTTCATGTCCTCAGCATCGAACATATAATATAGGTACATTGAAATTTTTCTTTTCATGTTGCAGAAATTCACTTCCCATATACGGTGGTTTCCTTTTTCCTGTTCCGGGTCATCCCAAACCCGGACGATTACTTCATAACCGTTTTCTCCATATGCGCATGTGTAAGCGTGTTTAAACTTGGATTCTATCTTGGCTTTTATGCCAACTCCTTGCCATGTCTTGGATTTTTTTTGCAATGTGTTTGAATATTTCATTTTTATAGCTCCTGTGTTATGGTTAATCTTCAAACTCACTGTACCAGTCGGCATCTTCGCCGCATTCATCACAACCATCGCCATATGGATCATTATCCCATTCGATGATTTCCATGTTGTCGCCGTCAAAGTTATTGAGGCATTCTTCACATAGCCATTGACCGTCGTCGTGCTCTTTTTGAGTGTTGATTACTCTTGCTCTTTTCATAATCTTATGTCTCCTTTACCCCGGCTTGCGCCGGGGGCGGTTGATTTTTTAACGGTTTATGGATATTCCAAAAGTTATGCTCTCTACGAGTTTGCCGATTTGGTCTTGCGGGACTGTGTGGCTGGTCAAGTCGCCCTCTTCATCGTGTCCC
>JAFGXT010000318.1 GCA_016936495.1 Victivallales bacterium | reverse complement strand
TTTTGTTGACGGCGCGGCGTTTGATCTTGTAAGTGACTTCCGCGTGGGTAACTGGTTCGCCAAAGTAATATTTAGCGGATATTTCCGCTTTGAACTTTTCACCCAGGAGCACAGAACTGGCGGGGCCGGAGATATTGACCTCAAATTCAGGTTTTTTGTACTCCTCGACGCGGAAAGAGCTGTATCCACGATCGCTTATCCGGATATTATAAACGCCGAGCCGGGCGTCTTCCGGCAAAGTCAGTTCGCCGTCTAGCCCGCCGAAACGATCGGCGGTATGCGTCTGTTCGTAGACCTTGCTGTTGTCTGGCGCGGTAATGACTATCGGCAGCGGAGCTCCGGCATAAGGATTGCTGATATTTTCCAGATATGAGGCAAGAGCGCCCCAGGCTTTAAAGTGGACACGTTGTCCCGGGCGGTAGACCGGGCGGTCGCTGACACAATATATTTTTCTCTGATTATATTCAGGATCCGGACGGTATCCGCGAAACCATATGCCCTGGAATCCGCTAACCCCACGGTACCCGAGAGCGGAAGTCTCCACCATCACCGCACTGCCTGATTCCAGCTCTTTCGAGTTCAATTCTATTATACCTTTAGCAGACTTGCGGATTATTTCATTGCATACCAGATTAAACCGGCGTTTATTTTCACCGGAGCCGGAAGGTTTCGCCAGCCGTTGGGTTTTATAAGAAAATAATTTGAATTCCACATTTTCAAGCGGTTTGCCGGTGCGTGAATCAGTGGCGATATAAACAATCCTGTCGCGGCAGGCATTGCGTAAAACAGTGGTGTCGCTGAGCCAGAGCACGATATAAGATTTTGCCTTATCAGAGACTGTAGCCTCGATAAGATACGCGCCGGGCTGATCAAACGGGACATTCAAATCGGCGACGCGCAAGTAATGCTGATCTCCAGGCTCAAGTTTTTTCACCCAGGCATATGGCTGGGCGTCGATCAGATATTTATCCTGACCTTTGATGACCATGTTATAGCCGATGCGGGACAGGTCTATGTTGTCATAATCGATATCAAGAGGATTACTTTTAAGATACTTTTTCATATCATCAATGAGCAGATCGGTATTAATACGGCGAGCGGAAAGTTTCACCTGACCGGCATTGCGGTAACGGTATTTCAGAGTGGGTTTAATACCGGCCGGTTGCGATTCCAGTTGCATAAATTCGCCTTCCGCGCGGGTGATGGCGGCAATGGCGTCCTTGCAGTTCAAGGCGTTGGGAAATTTTCGCGCGTATTCCAACGCCTTAGCATACTGCATCCGATTCTGGTATTCCTGAAGTACGGTAACGTGATTTTGTATTTTTATGGCGAGCTTGAGGAAGTTGAATTCATCGGGAAGAGTGAAACGTCTGATGCCGTCGGAAAGTTTTGCAATGGTCTCGTCGTCGTTCAGAGTTCTAAGAGCGAATATGCCTTCATCCGCTTGAAATTTTGAGGTAAGACTTCGATCATGAATAATACATCTGGAGATGGTCTCGACCGCGAACTGCGATTTAAGAAATTTGACCCACATGGTTTCATACGAGGGAAGGTGATTTATGACCCAGCGCCATCTTTCACCGTCGTTGACGCATTCGGCAAAGGAATTGCGCAACTGGTAATATATCGGGGAGCCGTCGGGATTGACCGGAGCGCCGGAGTCACGGTTGAAATACACCTGTTCCTGAGGTGTGAAATCTGGAAGTTCCTTAAGATCGCTGAGCGTCTGCAAAGCCCAGGTCTCAGAATCATTCCAGACGCTATCGCCATTATCGCCGCCGCCCTTGTCCATGAGCAGCGCAGAGGCGAAATTACTGAAAAACCGTGTCTGCTGTTCTTTAGTGAGCCTGGCGGCGTCAATAAGCGGTTCCGCCTGAAGAAAGAGTTGCAGAGAACGGATGCGGTCGCGCTTTAGGCTGTTTACAAACCTTCCGCTGTTGCGATAGTTACCGCCGCGGATAAACTTACCGCCGGAAATAGTACCGTAATGATTAGTGGTACGGTAATAATTCGCGGCTTCATGAAGCAGGGAAATATTTGTTGGAAAAATTTTAAGACAATCTTCTACCAGTGCGTCTGATTCCTGAAGTAAATTAAGCCGAAGCTGACATTCCAGCGCGTCAGTAAGGGAACCCGGCATAAAGTCCGGGGTTTCCTTGCCGCTCAGAAGTAGCGAATACAGGGCTAGCGCGTCCTTGAAATTACCTTGCACTTTTAGTTCATTTGCCTGATTGAGCTTTTTTGTCGCGTCGGACGGTTCCGTTATCGCCGTTTTGGCGCCGGATGACGGCAGGCAAAAACTTATAACGGTAGTAAACAACAATATCGCGTTCAGCATAGTCTTCATGGTTCCCTCCGATATTCACATTGATCGATTGTTTAATCAGCCCGCCGCGGGTGTAGCCGCCGGAGTGAAACGTTTACGAGCTTCAGGGACTTTGATATTTGCCTTGAGCTTATAACGTTTTTCACCCAGGATATCCTTGATCTTGTCCAAAAACTCCCCGTTGGTCTTCACGCTCAGCATCGCCGAACTTTCAACAAACACTACTTCTCCCGAGGCACAGCTTACGCAAATGATGACCCTGGATTTGCCGGGGTTGTCTTCGCAGAGCTTTTTAAGTTTCTTTAGAGATTCAGCGGCGGTACTGCCTTCATATACGTGCATATGTACTTCACGGGTATGAGTTTCCATCACAGAATCGAGAGGATTTATTTTTTCCGCCATAAGCTTTACTCGTTCGGATTCCTCGCGCTTGCTGGTCAAGGCGTCGAGCATGACCGGCATGCCTTCGACCAATTCCACGCCGTTATCCTCCAGATACTTGAGCGCGCGCTCGTAGACCATGCAATCAACACTGCCGTCAAGGTCTTCGACGGTGAGGATTGCATAGGGTTTGCCGCTTTTCTGACTGATTTTTTTCTGTACGGTCTTGATCATGCAACCAACGCTTACGCCGATATTGTCATCCATATCCAGTATTTTTCTGATGCTGGTGGAGGAGAAAGTATTGATAATATCCTCATATTGTCCGAGCGGATGACCGGTGATATAAAACCCGAGCAGTTCCTTTTC